>JAFAEG010000094.1 GCA_023424095.1 Pseudomonadota bacterium
CGCCGGGACAGCGCGAAGAGCCAGCGAAAGCCGGCCAGCCTGCGCCTGCAAGGCGACAGGACTGACGTCACGGGATTTACTCCCGTGACGGCCCGAGTGAGGCGATACCCAACCTTGTCGACTATGACGTCGCCACAATCCACCGCGCAAAAAGATCACGCAGCGCCTCGCGCTTCGCCTCGATCTCGCCGGCATCCGCGAAGGTCAGCACACCCCGGTCCGAAGCCGCCCAGCGCGCCAGTTTCGCCTCGTCCGCAAAGACGAAATCCTGCGTATCCTTCAGCTTCGCCCCACGATGCAGCACCACCCGCACCCCGCCCTTCCGCTCGATCCCAAGCGTGATGCGATCCTCGTCCCCGACCGCGAAACTCGGCGCGTTCCACTTGATCCGTTCGTTCAGCCCCGGCGCGGCGTCGGTTACGATCGCCCGCAACGCATCGACCGCCGCGCGCTCCGGCGGTGCGAGGCCGGCCAGATAGACCTCGATCGGGTCGCTCACGCCCCGATCAATTCCCGCCCGATCAGCATGCGCCGGATCTCGTTCGTCCCCGCGCCAATATCCAGCAATTTCGCATCCCGCGCGAAACGCTCCACCGGCCAGTCCTTCGTATATCCCGCGCCGCCGAGAGCCTGGATCGCCTCCATGCTGACCTTCACCGCGCTCTCGCTCGCCAGCAGGATCGCGCCCGCCGCGTCGAACCGCGTCGTCTTGCCCGCATCGCAATTGCGCGCGACCGTATAGACATAAGCCCGCGCCGAATTGAGCGCGACATACATGTCGGCGACCTTCGCCTGAATGAGCTGGAACGCCCCGATCGGCTTGCCGAACTGCTTGCGCTCGCGGACATAGGGCAGGACCACGTCGAGACAGGCCTGCATGATGCCGAGCTGGATGCCGGCGAGCACGGTCCGCTCGTAATCGAGGCCGCTCATCAGCACCCCGACGCCACCATTGACCGGCCCCATCACATTCTCGTCCGGCACGAAGCAATCGTCGAACACCAATTCCGCCGTCGGGCTCCCGCGCATCCCCATCTTCGGAATCTTCTGCCCGATCGAGAAGCCCGCCATGCCCTTCTCGATGATGAAGGTGGTGATGCCCTTGGATCCCTCGCCGGTCTTCGCATAGACGACGAGCGTCTCCGCATAAGCCGCGTTGGTGATCCAGAATTTTGTGCCGTTCAGCCGGTAGCCGCCATCGACCTTGTCGGCCTTCAGCTTCATGCTGACCACGTCCGATCCGGCCCCGGCCTCGCTCATCGCCAGGCTGCCGACATGCTCGCCGCTGATCAGCCCCGGCAGATATTTCGCCTTCTGCTCCGGATTCGCCCAGCGGCGGATCTGGTTCACGCACAGGTTCGAATGCGCGCCGTAAGACAGCCCGATCGACGCCGAAGCCCGCGCAATCTCCTCCTGCGCCACGACATGCTCGAGATAACCGAGCCCAAGCCCGCCATCCTCCTCCGCCACCGTGATCCCGTGCAGCCCGAGCGCGCCCATTTCCGGCCACAGCTCGGTCGGGAACCAATCCTCCTCGTCGATCTTCGCGGCCAGCGGCGCGATCCGCTCGCTGGCGAAACGCTGCGTCGTGTCGCGGATCATGTCCGCCATCTCGCCAAGCGAAAAATCGAGGCCCATTTCGGACATTCTGCTCTCCTTTTGGCGCGCCCTAGCAGAGCGCCGAAGGCAGCGACAAGGCGGGCGCTATTGCTTGGTGGCTGCCGCCGCCGCCGGCAGCGCGGTCGCCGGCACCGCCTCGCCGCGATGGCAGGTGGTGCAGCTCACCCGCGGCTCCGACAGGCCGGGGATTGCGGGCAGGATCTGGTTGTTGAGCTGCCAGGTCATCCGCATCATGCCGCGCGCGATATTCTTCTTCGGATTGTCGTCGGAGCGGAAATTGCCGGGCACGTGGCAATGGCTGCAATCCACCCCCAAAGCGGCGGTGAAGGCCTGCATCGTGTTGATCAGATTGCGCTGCGGGATATCGGCCGGCAGCACCTGCAGATTGCGCCCGCTCGGCGCGGCCGGGCCCGGCGCCTGCTCCCCCTTCGCTGGCGGCGCGGCTGGCGCCTCCTGCGGCGGCTGCGCGAAGGCGACGGAAGCGGCGAACACCAGGGTCGCGGCGGCAAGCGTGTAGGTCGATTTCATGGCCCGAGCCTAACATCGCCCGCGGCGTTTGAATACGCTCACGCTCTCGCCTATTTGCCTCCCAGCACCCCCTTCCCGCTCATCCTGAGGAGGGACTGAGCTTGTCGAAGGCCCGTCTCGAAGGACCGGCCACCATGCGTCCTTCGAGACGCCGGTTCGACAGGCTCACCGGCTCCTCAGGATGAGCGGGTTTTTCAGGACAAGATCATGCCCGTCACCGCTCAAGACCCCATCGTCATCCTCTCTTACGCCCGCACCCCGATGGGCTCTTTCCAGGGCAGCCTCGCCGGCGCGTCCGCCACCGAACTCGGCGCCGCCGCCGTCGGTGCCGCGGTGGAACGCGCGGGCGTGCCGCACGACAAGATCGAGAAGATCTACATGGGCTGCGTCCTGCCCGCCGGTCTGGGCCAGGCCCCCGCCCGCCAGGCGGCGCTGAAGGCCGGCCTGCCGCGCCACATCGAGGCGACGACGGTGAACAAGATGTGCGGCAGCGGCATGCAGGCCGCGATCATGGCCGCCGACGCGATCGACGCCGGCAGCGCCGACATCGTCATCGCCGGCGGCATGGAGAGCATGACCAACGCGCCCTATTTCCTCCCCAAGCATCGCGGCGGCGCCCGCATCGGCCACGACAAGATCATCGACCACATGTTCTTCGACGGGCTCGAGGACGCCTATGAGCAGGGCCGCCTGATGGGCAGCTTCGCCGAAGAATCCGCCCAGGATTACCAATTCACCCGCGAGGCGCAGGACGATTACGCGATTGCGTCCCTCACTCGCGCCCAGAATGCGCAGGCAAACGGCTGGTTCGACCGCGAGATCGTCGCCGTCGACATCCCCGGCCGCAAGGGCCCGACGACGGTCGCGCAGGATGAACAGCCCGGCAAGGGCGACGCGAGCAAGATCCCGACCCTGAAGCCTGCTTTCGCCAAGGACGGCACGATCACCGCCGCCAATGCGAGCAGCATCAGCGACGGCGCCGCCGCCATGGTCATCACCCGGCAATCCGTCGCGGACCAGCTCGGCCTCAAGCCCGTCGCCCGCATCGTCGCGCACGCCGCGCACGCGCACGAGCCCGCCAAATTCACCACCGCCCCCGTCACCGCCATGACCAAGGCGCTCGAGAAGGCCGGCTGGGACGCCGCGGACGTCGATCTCTACGAGGTGAACGAGGCCTTCGCCTGCGTCGCCATGATCGCCATGCGCGACCTGGGCATCCCGCACGACAAGATCAACGTCCATGGCGGCGCGACGGCCCTCGGCCACCCGATCGGCGCGTCCGGCGCCCGCGTCATGGCCACCTTGCTCAGCGCCCTCGAAACCCACGGCGGCAAGAAGGGCGTCGCCAGCCTCTGCATCGGCGGCGGCGAAGCGACCGCGGTGGCGTTGGAATTGATCAGCTAGCGCCCCGGCGAAGGCCGGGGCCCAGAATGCGGCGCAGCGACTCTTGCGCCAGCCCCTCTGGAATGTTCGACTGCCTTCGCAGGCGACACGAGTCGCCGCGTGAGGGAGGGTGCAGCCATGAGCAATCCGAACGAGCCCGGCCACGGCCACCCGCCCCAGGGCCCCTACCCGCCGCAAGGCCATTACCCGCCTTCCCCCGCGCCGCGCGGGCCGCTGCCTCCGGGCTATCCCGACGTTCCCGGCGGCCACGCCGGCTGGGCGCCGCCGCCGAAGAATGGGGGCCGCACCGGGCTGATCGTCGCGATCGTCGTCCTGGCGCTGCTGATCGTCACCGGCGCGACGCTCTATTTCACCGGCATGTTCGAACGCTGGTTCGGCAAGGCTCCCGCGACCATCACCGCGCCCGCGCCAGCCCCAATCTCCGGCCCGACTCCCGTCGCCGGCCAGGGCCCAACAACCGTGCCCGCCAACGGCCAACATCTGGTCGGCACCTGGGGCCCGAACTGCCCCGGCTCGCGCAGCAACAGCGCCACCCTGAACGCTGACGGCACCTCGATCAACCCGAGCGGCACCTACGGCGTTTGGTCGATCGACAGCGCCTCAACCGTCACCGTCACCAGCAACGGCGTCACCCGCGCCGCCCGCTGGGAGATGCAGGCCGACGGCGCGGCGATGGTGCGCCCGGTGAACGGGGGGAGCCCGACGTTGGTTAGGCGGTGCGCATAGACGCGGATACCAGGTGGCGGCATGAGGCTGGAAGGCCTCCGTTTAGATGAAACGCACGACCACAGCTGCCGAATAGACAGAATGCCGATGGGGATGGCTTTGTGAACCTGGTGCAGGTCATTTCGATGCTCCCGCTGCCGATCGGGTTTATCGGAGCAATCGTCTCTCCGCTTCGAAGCGATATCGGCGCGGCGATGCTCACTTCCAGCATGATCCTGTTCCTTATTTTCAATGTCATGTTGCGATGCGACAATTGCGGCAAATCCCGATACGTACATCTCGGAGAGAAGCGGCTTTTTGGACTGTCCAACGAGTATGGCAGGCTCTTCGTGGAATCGACCTGTTCGAGATGTGGTAAGGTCTTCTGATCGCAAGAGATCGGCAGCTTCATCCCCGACCCCATCGGTTCGAGCGCAAGAACAGCTTTCCTACTGGCAACCAATATGGTTCATCCTGTTCAATGGACCAGAACCAGAACGCGCATGGCGCATCCGCCGCGGACGGCTCGCACGAGCCCTCTGCCCTTCCCCACCTTCCCGGCATCAGCCAGGCCGCCCCGCCGGACACGGCCGCGCCGCCCGACGATCCGGATTTCACCACCGACGAACAAGCCGACGCTTATTGGCAAGGCGTCGCCGACGGCATCCGGCAGGTCGGCGGCATCGTCCCATCCCGGCTCGCCGCCCGCGCCGCGCCCGGCGGACTGCTGGTGCCGATGCATGACTCACAAATCCTCCCCGGAACGGGGAGGTGGCAGACCGAAGGTCTGACGGAGGGGGCCCACCCCTTCAACAGAGACCAGCCGGAGGGCGGGACCCCCGCCACCACCGGCTTCCCCGGCGGTCCCCCTCCCCGTTCCGGGGAGGAATGTAGCGACCCCGACGACATCCTCGCCTTCACCCCCGCCGATCTGCGCGCCCGCCACGACGGCTGGACGCCCGAGAAACAGGTCGCCTTCGTCGAGGCGCTGGCCGACACCGGCATCATCCGCGCCGCCGCCGCGCGGGTGAAGATGACCCCGCAAAGCGTCTCGCGCCTGCGCCGCCGCAAGGACGCCCGCGCCTTCGACCTGGCCTGCCGCACCGCCGAACAGATCGGCCGCCGCGGCATCGTCTCGGTCGCCTGGGAACGCGCGATCGAGGGCACGATCCGCCGCCATTATTTCCACGGCGAGCTGAAGTCGGAGGAACGCGTCTATAGCGAGCGCCTGCTCATCGCCCTGCTGAACCGCCTGCCGCCCGATCCGCAGGAGGACAAGCAGGCCGAAACCATCGAGCAGAACTGGGACGACTGGATGGACGCCATCGCCGAAGGTCGCGACGCCCCGGCCACGCCCGAGCCCGAAGCAGAACCCACGCTCGCGCCGGAGGACGCCAAGGTCTGGGAAGACGAAGACGAGCTCCTGACCGACGCCCCGCCGCCGCCCGGCTATGACGGCTATGCGGACGGCGAATATGGCGACGCCTGCTACCAACGCCACCTGACCGAAGCCGAAGAGCATTGGTGGCAGGCCGAAGGCGAAACCGCCGCGCGGGAACAGCCCGGTATGTTCGGCCCGCAATGGCTGTTGGAGCGCCCGACTTTCTTTCCCTGGGGGTGTGAACCTTCAGCACCTTTCGCCGCAGCGGCCGAGCCGGAAGGCAAAGGAAGCGAAGCGACTGCGCCTTCCGGCGAGAGACCCGCAAGGCCGGCCGACGGGTCGTCGCCAGACGAACCCGATCGACGTCACGGCTTTGCCGGGACGGCCCCGGTCGCCGAGCCGGAAGCCGAAGCAAGCGAAGCGGATTCGGCTTGCAGCGAGAGCCGACCCAGCGCGGCCGACGGGTCGTCGTCAGACGAACCCGATCGACGTCACGGCTTTGCCGGGACGGCCCCGGAAGCCGAGCCGCACGAAGAGCAGAGCGAAGCGAGCGAAGCCAGCGACGAGAGCCGACCCAGCCCAGGCGACGGGTCGCCCCAGGTCGAACCCGATCGACGTCACGGCTTTGCCGGGACGCCCCACCCCCACGACCCGGACGGGGTGGATGATCAAGGCCCCGCTACAGCTTGACCGGACCCGTCGCGCCCGCGCCGCACCGGTCGATCCGCACCTCGTGCAGCGGCCGCCCGTTCCGGTCGGTCCAGCGATAGGTGTAGCCGCCGCCCATATCGATCGTCTCGCGCATCTGGCTCTGGCCACAGACGTACGCGCGCACCCGCGCCTCGATCTGCTCGAGCGTGGCTGCCGACGTCGTCGTTGCATCGAGATTGACGGTCTGGTGATAGGTCAGCATCGTGCCCTCGGCCGAAATGTCGGCCAACGTCGTCATCGGATCGACCTGCTGCGGCAATTGCGGCCGCACCTGCTGCGCGGCCTGTGCCTGGATGCAGGCGATGATCTGCAAACGCCGCTCCGGCGCGAACTGCACGGCGGGCGTCCGCTCCTCTTCCGGCGACATGCAGGCGGCGATCGCGCCCTTCTCGTCCAGCTTCAACCCCAATGGATTGTCCGCTGTGGCGCCCGGTTGCTGCGAGCATGCCGCCAACCCCAGGCAGGCGACCAGGCTTATCCCCCTCATCATTCCCTCCGCACGATCGGCGCCGCGACGCCCCCTGGAGATTTCTGCACCTCCTGCCTGCAATGGCAAGTCGGCGCGGCCGCTGCCGCCGCGCCCGCGCCGGCCGCCCAGCTGCGTGCCGCGCCTTGACAAGCGCCCGCCGCCGCCACCCTAATCCGGGTCATGGGGGTCTTCCGCGCCATCGGCCGCTTCATCGCCTTTCTATGGGACGTGTCGAAGCGCTCCTGGGTGAAGGTGCACCCCGATCTGCGGCCGCGCAGCGGGGCCTCGGCGCTCTACCTCTTCCTCATCCTGTTCTTCTTCTGCATCGGCCTGATCCTGGTCATGCTCGGCTTCGATCTGAACGACGTCGATCTGTGGCTGGAGGCGCATGGCGGGATCTTCGCCGCGATCGGCATGCTGCTGTTCCGCTTGTTCTGGGCCGTCGTCCTGTTCTTCGCGCTCTTCTTCGTGGGCTATGCGGTCTACGACCTCAGGAACGGCAAGTTCCGGATCGGCATGGCGCTCAGCGGCCTCATCATCGGCTACTTCGCCTGGTTCGGAGTCACCGCGGAGCTGTAGCGTCGGCGACGGTCAGGCCGCGAACGCCGCCGCTCCCGCCACCACCGGCTCACGTGCGCATTGCTGCAACCGTTCGCCCAGGAAAGCCATCACCGCCCGCACCCGGGGCGCGTGCCGCACCCGTTCGTGGGTCAGCAGCCACAATTCCATCTTGTCGCTCTGCGGCGGCGCGACCACCTGCACCAGCTCCGGGTCGCGGCCGGCGACCAGGCTGGGCAGCACCGCCATGCCGATCCCGGCCCGAACCGCCGCCAGCAGCCCGCTGGCCGAGCCATGTTCGAACACCACCGCATCCTCCAGCCCCAGCCGCTGCAGCCAGCGGCGGTACATCGGCCACACATAATCGCCGCCGCCGCCCACGATCGGATGGCCCTTCAGCTCGGCCAGCGAGCGCGGCAGGCCGTTCGCCTCGGCATAGGATCGGCTGCAATAGAGCGTCCACGGATCATGGCCGATCCGCCGCCCGACCAGCCCGCTTTCCTCGGGTGGATGGCCCGACCGCAAGGCAATGTCCGCCTCGCCCGCGCCCAAATCGCGCTTCACATCCGTCGAATCGAGCTCGATTCGAACGCCCGGATGCGCCGCGCGCAATTCGCCCAGCAATGGCGTCAGCAGGGTCGCCGCGTAAATCTCCACCGTGGTCAGCCGCACCACGCCATGCGCCTCGCGCGTCTGCGCCGCCGCCGCGTCGGTGAAGCTGTGCGCCGCATTTTCAACCGCCTCGGCCTGCTCGACCAGAGCCGCACCGGCGGCCGTCAGCGCGTATCCGGCCCGGCGTCGCTCAAACAGGGTCAGGCCGGTCGCCTCTTCCAGGCCCGCAATCCGCCGCGCCACGGTCGTCTGGTTCACCCGCAGCGCCCTGGCCGCGGCCAGCGTGCTGCCGGTCCGCGCGACGGTCAGGAAATAGCGCAGATCGTCCCAGCCGAGCATCGCGCTCCTATCTGCATCCATGCAGAACGTACGGGCAATATCGCTGATTGCGTTGCTTATCGCAACTCAATATTTGAACCACATCCAGCGCTGGACGACCCCATCTTTTGGAGGAAGTCCCATGAAGACCTTTCTGACCATCGCCGCCGCCTTGCTCGCCAGTGCGACCCCGGCTTTCGCCCAGCCCGCGAGCCACAGCGTCGCCGTCCATTATGGCGATCTGGACCTGGCCTCGGCCGACGGCCGCGCCACGCTCGACAGCCGGCTGCGCCAGGCCGTCCGAACCGCATGCGGCGACCCCTCGCCCGCGGACCTGCGCGGCCTGAACCGGGCGGCCGCCTGCCGCGCCGACCTCAACCGAAGCCTCGCCCAGCACCGCGCCGCGGCCTATGCCGCCGCCCGCCAGGCCGAGCCGCCGGTGCTGGTTGCCAGCCGTTAGGGCCTGGCCGGCGCCTCGGCCTCGAACACCGGGATCTCGATCGGCTGGCCAACGTACAGCCGGTCGGGATCGTGGAGGTGGCCGAGCAACTGGTTATGCCGGAACAGCAAACCGGCGAAGCGTTTGTCGCCCATGAACCGGGCGGCGAGCGCGCCCAGCGTGTCTCCCGCGACGACGACATAGGTCTCGACCCGCACCGGCGTCTGCAGTGGCGCGTCCGCCATCGCCTTCTTGCCGGTGGCGAGCAGCTTCGGCCCCTCACCGGCGATCGCCTGCCACAGCGGCTCCAGCGAAGCGGGCCGATATTCCTCGCCCTCGGGCAGGCTCGCGGCCGGTTCGTGATAGCGGCGGATCAGGCTGTCATGGACCTGGGTGATGTCGATGCCGGGGAAGCTGCGATCGCCGAAGCCGATCCCCATCAGGAACTCCTTCACCTTGTCCATCCACGACTGATCATTGTTGATCAGAGCCGCGCGGTGATCGGGCCGAAGCGTATGGATCGGCGATTCCGGGTCGGTGTCGAAGGCCAGGCCCTGCGCCATCGCCCCTTCCATCACCCACAGCAAAGCCGCGTCCGACAGGCCGGTGACCAGCCCCCCGCCGCCGACCGAACCGTGGGTGCCGGGGAAGATCTCCTGCCGGTAAGGATGGGGTCCGGTGTCGCCGTTCAAGATGTCGAGATTGGTCCACAAGGCAGCGTCGAACGTCCGCCGCCGCTCGTCCGCAGCAACCGCATGCCGCGCCGCCTCGACGAAGCTGCTCAGCTCGCAATCGTGGAACTGATATTTGCGGCGGAAGATCTCGTCGGGCGCGATCTGCGCCGGGATGCCGAGCGCGCCGACCGTGTCCCAGATGCCAAGATAGCGCACCCGCAGGTCGGTCGCCGGGCGATCATCGTCCGGATAGCGCCGCTTGCGCCATTCGCGGTCGCCCGGGAGCAGCAATTCGGGCCGATGCCGATAGCGAAACTCGCGGACCGCCTCCGCCCCCGGCTTCGTCCGTGTCTCGCGGTCCTGATAAAGCTCGACCGCCTCGCCGATCCGCCGCAGCGAGCGGCGCGAGATGATCCCGGCATTGCGCAGCAGGCCGACGAACGAGCGCGCCGTATAGGCCCCGCGCGAGAAGCCGAAGACGTGGATCTCGTCGCCGACCTCATGGTTCAGGACGAGGAAGTGATAGGCCGACAGGATGTTGTCGAACAGGCCGTGGCCCAGGATGCCGCCGGTCCATTGGCTGGTATCCTCGGTCCCGACGCCCTCGTCATAATAGATGAGCTGCGCGGTCTTGCCGTCCCGGTGCGCGACCGATTGGGCGAGCTTGGCGACGTTGGTGGGATATTACCCGTCGATCCGATTCCAGGTCCCGTCGAAGCAAAAGATCAGCCGTTTCATGCCCGCCTCCGATGCGGCATGATAACATTGAATATCCTATTGCGGGGGCGAGAATGCACCGCTTCGGAGGCGTAGGCCGCGGCGGGCGATGCAGTCGTCGACCGTTTGCACCAGGTTCGCGGCCCAGCGCACGAAGGGTCCGCGCGGCTGGCCGTGAACGTCGAGAATGCTGAGCACCGTCTCCCAGCTCGTCGCGTGCTCATAATCGAGCGCGCCATAGAAAGTGTAGGCGGTGAACTGCCCGCGCTCGAGATAGGGTCCGCCCGGTCCCGGCGCCAAGGAAAGCGCCGGCCACGGCACCTGCTCGACCGCTTCGACCGCCTCACGCAGGCCGGCACAGGATGATGCGGATAATTCGACCCGGTCGGCGCCAAGCGACGGGCCAGTGCTGCGCTGCACGACCAGGCTCCGGCGGTCGCCTGGAACGGCATGATAGGCGGCATAAAGTGTGTCAGGGTCGCCCACGACCCGCAACATCAAGAGCTGGCCCCGACGCGCCGGAGTCTCGTCTTGCGCGGCCAGCGGCGCGGGCAGCAACGCCATTCCCGCCAAGGCGAGCCAGTGGATCGCCCGCTTCATCGCGCCCACTCCACCCGCACCGGTCCGCAACGCTCGAAGATCGCTTCGCCTTCGCGGGCCCAGATGGCGATCGGGTCTGCGGCTTGCCCGCTTTGCTCGACCAAGGTGAGCCGCATGTCGCGGGCGTAGCCGCCGCCGGCGATATGGTCGGCGTTCAGCACGAACCAGGTAGCGGCTTGCGGGGTCTCGCCAAAGGCGGCGAGCTTCGGGCGCGGGAGCGGCAGTCGCGCCGCCGCCTCGATCCAGCGCACCAGCTCGGGACAGGCGCTGCCCAGGACATAATCATGGCGCGCGCCTCCATTGGCATAGCGAACCACCCGCCAATTGACCCCGTCGGGACAATGGTAAGCGGAAAGGCCGGTCCGTTCCTCACTGGTCGCTTCGAACCGCTCGATCGAGAAAGCCGGCGGCGGCGGCGCGCTGCGCAGCAAATGCTGGCGCGGGCGGCAGTCGCTCACCTCGCGAACGACGGGACGCTGCAGCTCCAGCACGGCGGCCAGGACCAGTTCGATCATGACAGATCACCCTCCCCGCGCGGGAAGGAGCGCTCGATCAGCTTAGCGCCGGCTGAACGATCAGCGCGCGACCTGGAGGTTCGGCCGTTTCTCCACCTCACGCAACGTCTGCACGAAGCGGCGGCGCCACCAGGCGACGTCTTCGGACTTCACGCTGGCGTGCAGCGATTCCCAGCGGCGGCGGCGCTCGCTCAGCGGCATGTCGATCGCCTGCCGGATCGCGTCGCTGATCTCGTCCTTGCTGTAGGGATTGACCAGCAACGCCTCGCCCAATTGCGCCGCCGCGCCCGCGAAGCGCGACAGGATCAGCACCCCCGGATCCTCCGGATTCTGGGCCGCGACATATTCCTTCGCGACCAGGTTCATCCCGTCGCGGAGCGGAGTAATCAGCGCCATTTGCGAGGCGCGGTAGAAGCCGGCCAGCACTTCGCGTGGATAGCCCTGATTCACATAGCGGATCGGCACCCAGTCGATCGCCGCGAAACCGCCATTGATCCGTCCGCTCAATTCGTCGAGCCGCTCGCGGATCACCTCATAGGTATGCACCTCGCCCCGGCTCGGCGGCGCGATCTGCAACAGCACGATATTGCCATGCGTGTCGGGATTTTCCTCCAGGAAGCGGCGATAGCCCCGGAAGCGCTCCTCCAGCCCCTTGGAATAATCCAGCCGGTCGACGCCGATGATCGTGTGCTTGGTGCCGACGCTTTCGGTCAGCAATCGGCAGGCCTTGTCGGCGACATCCGTGGCGGCCGCAGCGGTGAATTCCTCATAATCGATCCCGATCGGGAAGGCGCAGATCCGCACCCGCCGCGTGCCGACCGTGGCTATGCCGTCGTCGGAGACCGATCCGCCCAGCACATTCTCGACATAGTGGCGGAAATTCTCGAGCCACTCTTCCGTCTGAAAGCCGATCAGATCGTAGTCCAGCATCGAGCGGACGAGCTTCTCGTGGAACGGCAGCGACAGGAACAGGCTCGTCGGTGGCCAGGGGATGTGGAGGAAGAAGCCGATCCGGTTCTTCAGGCCCATCTGCCGCAATTGCTGGCCGATCGGGATCAGATGATAATCGTGGACCCAGACCAGATCGTCGGGCTCGATCAGCGGCGCGACGGTCTCGGCGAAGCGGTGATTGACCCGCTCGTAGCCGCTGCCGAAGCTGCGATCATATTCGGCGAGATCGTTGCGATAATGGAAGAGCGGCCAGAGCGTCCGGTTCGCATAGCCGTTATAATATTCGTCGACGTCCTGCTCTTCGAGGTCGACGATGGCGGTGGTCACGCCCTCTTCGCGATGCATGTTGATCTGACCGGTGAAATGATCGGTGCGCTCGCCCGACCAGCCGAACCACAAGCCGCGCGTTTCGCGCAGCATCGCCCCAAGCGCGACCGCAAGGCCGCCCTGCGCGCCGGCGGACTGGCCCTTCGGCGCCGACACCCTGTTCGAAATCACCACCAGACGACTCATTCACGACCCCTGTTCAGAGCCGCCCCGCCGATCCGCATTAGCCGACATCGGGCGGCCGCTCGCTCACCCAGATCAATGCTGCCTAGCGGACACTCGTCCACGGCCGGGAAAGGAGTCCCGCGCAGTTGATCAGTCCTACAAGCGAATAAGTCTGCGGATAGTTGCCCCAAAGCTCGCCGGTTTCGAAATCCGTATCCTCGGACAGCAGGCCGGCCGGGGTCAGGCGCGCCAGCATCTTCTCGTAGAGCACCCTCGCCTCCTCCTGCCGCCCGGCCAATGCGAGCGCCTCGATCAGCCAGAAGGTGCAGAAGTTGAAGGCGGTCTCGGGTAGGCCGAAATCATCCTCCTCGGCATAGCGCAGCATATGTTCGCCGCGCCGCAGCCCCTTCTCCACCGCCTCGAAGGTGGCGATGAAGCGGGGGTCGTCCGGCGCGAGGAAGCGCATGTCGACCAGCTGCAGCAAGGAGGCGTCCAGATCGTCGCCGCCGAAGGTCGCGCCGAACCTCTTGCCCTCGGCGAACCAGGCTTGCTGTTCGATCGCCGCCCGCACCTTGACCGCCCGCTCGCGCCAGAACGTGGAGCGTTCGTCCAACCCGAGCTGCCCCGCAATATTGGCCAGCCGGTCGCACGCGGCCCAGCTCATCACCGAACTGTAGGTGTGGACGGAGGTTCGAGTCCGATATTCCCAAAGCCCGGCGTCGGGCTGGTCGTGCATCGCGAAGGCGCGCTCGCCGACCCGCTCGAGCGAGGCGAAATCCTCCGGCGTCGCGCGGCGGAACAGCCGTTCGTCGAAAAAGGCCTGGGCGTTGGACAGGATGATCTGGCCGTAGGCGTCGTGCTGGACCTGTTCGTAAGCGGCGTTGCCGACCCGCACCGGCCCCATGCCGCGATAGCCGGCGAGCGCCTGCGCCTCATATTCCTCCAGCCGCGGCTCGCCGGAGACCGCGTAGAGCGGCTGGATGAAGCCGCCGCTGGCGTCGTCGACGATGTTGCGCAGGTAGGAGAGGTAATTTTCCAGCACGTCGAGCGCGCCCAATCGGTTCAGCGCCTGCACGGTGTAATAAGCGTCGCGGATCCAGCAGTAACGATAGTCCCAATTGCGGCCCGATCCGGCCGCCTCCGGGATCGAGGTGGTCATCGCCGCGACGATCGCGCCCGTTTCCTCATGCTGGCACAATTTCAGCGTGATCGCGGCGCGGATCACCACCCTTTGCCATTCCAGCGGCACCGCGAGGCCGCGCACCCAATCCATCCATTCGTCGCTCGTCTCGTGCAGCATCGCAGCCAGCGTCTGGCCGACATTGCCGACGAACGGCTCGTCCGGCCCCAGGAAGAAATGCAGCGACTTTTCCAGCCGGAAATGGCGTCCTTCCAGCAGATGCGTCACCGGCGCGTCGGTGGTCAGGCGCAGCGGCTGCGGCTTCACCAGATAGCGGATATGGTTGCTGCCATTGGTCCGCTCCGCATCCCGCTCGCCCCAATTGACCGATGGATTCAGCACCATCCGAATGCGCGGATTGCCGGTGATCGGCCGGACGATGCGGGCGAAGGCGACCGGCCGGTACATCCGCCCCTGGCGATAGAAACGCGGGCAGAAATCATAGACTTCAGCGATCGCACCGTCGGCATCGATCAGGCGGCTGACCAGGATCGGCGTGTTGCGCAAATAGGTCTGAGTCACCGAGACCTGGTTCTCGAGCCTGATGCTCCATTCCCCGCGCGGCAAATCCGTTCCGCCCTCCGCCCCGATGCCTTTGGGATCGAGCAGGCCGCAGAACATCGGATCGCCGTCGACGCGCGGCTGGCAGGCCCAGGCGTAGCGCGCCTCGCTGTCGATCAGCGCGCTGACCTGGCAATTGCCGATCGGCCACAGATTGAGGTCGCTCAAACCGCGCGCTCCAGCCACGCCGTCACTGCCGCCACGGACGGCAGGCGAAACGCCGCGCCGGTGTCGCGCGCAGGGCCCACGAGCACGCCTGCCCCGCCCAGTTCAGCCACCGCCGCAAAGGCATGTTCGTCGGTCAGATCGTCGCCGACAAAGATCGGCCGCGCACCACGGAAGGGCGCATCGCGCATGAAGGCGCGCACCGCATCGCCCTTGTCGGCGCCGTGCGGGCGCAGTTCCACCACCATCGATCCGCGCTGGATCGCCAGATCATGCTTTGTTGCCAGGTCATGCATGAAGCCCTCAACGGCCGTCGCCGCTTCTGGTGCCTGACGAAAGTGCAAGGCGATCCCGGCCGGCTTGTCCTCGACGAGCAGTCCGATTTGCGCGGCAGCGAAGGCGCGCACGGCGGCGCGCACGACGGCGAGGTCGTGCGGCACGACCACCGGCAACCGCCGGCCATCGGCCAGCCGCATCTCCACGCCATGCGAGCCAGAGAAGGCGATGCTCATCGCCGGCAAATGGCTTTCCAGATCGTCGACCGCGCGCCCGCTGACGATCGCCAGCCGCCCCGCCAGCCGATCGTGCAGTCGCGCCAGCAATGGCGCCAGGCCGGGCGGCACCAGGATCGACGACGGCGTTTCGGCCAGTTCGATCAACGTGCCGTCGAAATCGAGAAACAACGCCGTGCCATCGAGCAGGTCGGCGGATGGTTCGGGAAGCGCAATCATTGCTGTCGCGGTTGGCGGCGCGCCGCGCAAAGTACAAGCGGCGTCAGTTGATCCGCTCGGTCGCGTCCACACCCCATAGTGCCTCGACCCGGATGTGGCCGCGCTTGCCACCGACATCGAACCGGCACCAGCCGTCGCCGCAGGCCGAAATGCGGCCGACCACGCCCGGCTCGGCGAGATAAAGCACGCGGCTCTCGGCATTCGCGGCTTCCCGCATCGGTTGACGCTCCTGCCCGCGCACGATGCCGGTGCGCTGGTCGCTCAGCAGGCGTACGAGCATCCAGCCGACCGTGCCGTCGGGATCCTCGACCCGCCGCCAGTCGCCGCGCACGGTGACCACCTTGATTGGTAGATCGGGCCGGACATAGAGCCAGGTGCCCGGATAATTCTGTCCCGGCCCGGTGCGCATCATCGCCCGGCCGGAGCTGATCGACGCATAATAAGGGGTCTGCCGCTGCGCTTCCGCGACCCCGATCACGCCGGCCCATGAAACGAGCACAAACAAAGCCAGAAAGCGGCGCATCGAGGCCAAGTCCCTAAACCGTAACAACAGGACTTAACGCGCCAGCCTCGAATTGTTCAAGGCAGGCTGGCGCGGACGTCCGAAATATGGACTCGGTGCGGCTCAGTCGCCGCTCGCGATGCGATCGACCAATTGCTTCACCGTCGGCACGAAGCCATTGGAATAGAAGGGATCCTTCTTGAAGCGGAAGGCCGAATGGCCGGCGAACATGAGATTCTGCTCGGTCGGACCGCCGTGCGCGATATCCTGCAGCGTCTTCTGAATGCAGAAGCTGCGCGGATCGGCCAGCCGCCCGCTCGAATTCTTCTCATTGTCCGCCCAGGACGAGAAAGCGCATTGGCTGAGGCAGCCCATGCAATCGGCCTGATCCTTGCGGATGACCTTCTTCTCCTCCGGCCGGACGAATACGATCGTCTCGTCCGGCGTCTTCAGCGCGTCGGTGAAGCCTTGCGCATACCATTCGCGAGCGTGGAGCAGATCGCCCTTGGTCACCCAATAATTCTTCTTGCCGGCCACGCCGACGTCGAGCTGGAAGCGGTGATCGCCCAGCTCTTCCTTGGTGAAGGCGATCTGCCGGTGCGAGCGGGCTTCCAGCTCGCGCAGGAACGGATTGCGCACCGCCGAGGAATAGAAACCTGTCGGCGAGAAACGGTGGAGCAGGACGTCGCCTTCCTCCAGCGTCATCAGGCGCTGCTTCCACGCTTCCGGGATCGGGCTTTCCTTGGTCAGCAAGGGCCGCGTGCCGAACTGGAAGACGATCTGGCCAAGCTCCGGATTGTCGATCCAATGCTCCCATTCCTTCAGGTTCCAGACGCCGCCGGCCATCACGATCGGCACAGAATCCGGAATGCCGCCTTCGCGCATCGTCTCGCGCAGCGCCTTCACCCGCGGATACGGGTCTTCCGGCTTCAGCGGGTCTTCGGCGTTGGACAGGCCATTGTGGCCGCCGGCGAGCCAGGGATCTTCATAGACCACCGCCGCGAGCCATTCTGCCGCCTTGGAATAAGCCCGTTTCCACAGCGCCCGGAAGGCGCGCGCGGAGCTGATGATCGGCAGATAGTTCACGCCGTGCGAGGCGGCGATCTCGCTCAATTTGTAGGGCATGCCGGCGCCGCAGGTAACGCCCGCAACCATGCCCTTGGTGCGCTCAAGCACGCCTTCGAGCACCCGCTGTGCGCCGCCCATTTCCCACAGGACGTTGATGTTGATCGCGCCCTTGCCGTTCGACATTTCGAAGGCGCGCTTCACCTGCTCGACCGCGCCGTCGATGGCGTAGCGGATCAATTCCTCGTGCCGCTCGCGCCGGGTCAGAGCGTGATAGATTTGCGGGATGATCTTGCCTTCGGCGTCATAGCTGTCAGCATTCACCGCCGACACTGTGCCGATGCCGCCCGCGGCCGCCCAGGCGCCCGAACTCATGTGATTGGTCGCCGCTACGCCCTTGCCACCCTCGACCAGCGGCAGCACTTCGCGGCCGCCATACCGGATCGAGCCGATACCCTTGAACATTAAACCTCCGAATTTTCGGCCGCGGCCGCCCTGTCAAACGCATCAGGACGTCCGATCGCCGCACCATATAGGGCGGCATAGCGGGAAATCATAACGCGTTCGTCATAGCAAGCCGTCGCCTTGCTGCGATTGGCCGCGCCGACCGCCGCACGGAGGGCCGGATCGGCGAGCAAAAGCCGCAGCCCGTCGGCCAACACCGCCTCGTCGCCGACTGCAAAGCGATTCTCCGGCGCCACCATCGCGGCAACATCGCCGACATCGGTGGAGGCACAGGGAAGCCCCGCCGCCATCGCCTCGATCAGCGAGATCGGGAATTGCTCACTGTCCGAAGACAGCGCGAAAATATCGAAATGCCCGATCCACGTCGCGGGATCGGCCATGAAGCCGGGCATCACCAGCCTGTCCGCTACACCAAGCCGCTCCGCTTCGGCAAGAATGGCGGCGCGTTCCGGCCCCTCGCCGACGATTACCAGCCGCGCATCGGCAGGCGCGGCGCTCGCAAAGGCGCGGACCAGCCTTGGCAGATTCTTCACCGCGCGGAGGCCGGCCACGGTCCCGACCACCGGGCCGCCTGCGGGATCGAGCCCGGCGATCGGCCGCGAAGGCGGAAGGGCAAAGCGCTCGACCGGGATGCCGTTGGCGATCCGCGAGACGCGGCTTTCCGGCTGTCGCCACTCCCGGCGGGCAATATCCTCAAGCCGTTCGGACGGGACTACCAACCGATGGGCGCTGCGCAGGAACAGCCGCCGGAAGCCATTGCGCTTCCAGTTGCGCTTGTCGGCTTCGTCTTCGTTGAAGCCGTCCTCATGGTGGATCAGGGGCGGGCCGCCATAGAGACGCCGCGCGGCGACGACATCCATCGCCCCCCAATTGTAGCTGAGCACGAGGTCGAAACCGCGCATGTAGCGGGCGAGCTTGCGGTAGCGCAGCGGCCCCGGCTTGCCGACCAGCGACGGCGCATCCTCCGGGAACGCCACGCTCACGCCCGGGTCGATCGCCGCCCGCGCGCCGAACTTGCCGGTCGCGCTCAACACGACATGCTCGGCGCGCGCGCCCCATTTGTTCATGAGCCGCACCGCGCGCGCTTCCTTGCCGCCCAGATCGAAGGTCGAATGGGCGTGGAGAATGCGGACCGGCCGCTCAGGCAATGATCAGGCGCTCCTCGACACGCGCCAGCAACCCGTCAATCGCCGCGGTCACCTCCGGTTCGTCCAGTGTCGGCGCATGGCCGATGCCGCGCACCGTCACCGCTTCGGCCTGCGGATTGGCGGCGGTCATCCGCGCGAGCGTTTCGACGGAGAGGATATCGCTGCGCTCGCCCCGCACCACCACGGCCGGGACACCGCTGAGCGCCTGCCAGGCACTCCACAAATCCATCCCCGCCACGGGCGAGGCACCGCGCAGCGCCTCCGCGATCCGCATGTCATAATCGGGCACGATCCGGCCGGCGCTGCCGATCCTTGCCATCCGTTTGGCGAAGACCAGCCAATCCTCCAGCTTCCATTTCGGGAAGGCCGCCTTGTGCAGCTCGGCGAAGTCGCGCGCGGCGTGAACCCAGGTCGGCCAGGTCGAGGTCCGGCCAATGGTGGAGCGGATGCGCGCCATGCCGATCTCGTCCAGCTCGGGCCCAACGTCGTTGACGATCAAGCCCACCACTCGCGCCGGATCGGCCGCACCGAGATGCATTGCCAGCAGCCCGCCCAGCGATGTCCCGGCAAGCACGAAGCGATCGATCGCCAGCGCCGCGACCAGCGCCTCCAGATCCTGCTGGTAGAAGGTGGGCGCGTAGCTCAGCGGGTCCTTGGCATAAGCGCTCTCGCCGCGCCCGCGCAGGTCGACCGCGATCACCCGCCAATTACCGGCCAGCCGTTCGGCCAGCCCCTCGAAATCGCGCGCATTGCGGGTCAGGCCGGGGATGCACAGGATCGGCGGCCGCGCGGCATCGCCGCCCGCATAGTCGCGATAGTGAAGCCGCAGGCCGTCATTCGACCAATAGCCGTCCGTATAGGCCATGCTGCTCCCTAGGATGCGCACCGGGCAGCGGCAACGACTCTCTTGGAACCTGCGCAGGTCACCGCCACATGGAGAGCATGAGCCACCGCCCCGATCCTGCCATTCTCGAACTCGGGCCGGACTTTTACGATCCCGTATCGGCCGCCGACTTTCCCAAGACGATCCTGCGCTATCGCAATGATCGCGCCGCGGCCGAGGTCGGGCTAGATACACTGACGGACGAGGAATGGCTGCGCCACTTCGGCCGGTTCGAACCCTTGCCCGGCAACCTCCCGGAGCCGCTGGCTTTACGTTATCACGGCCATCAATTCCGCTCCTACAATCCGGATATTGGCGACGGCCGCGGCTTCCTGTTCGCGCAAATGCGCGACGATGGCGGCCGTTTGCTCGACCTTGGCACCAAGGGCTCGGGCCAGACGCCATACAGCCGCTTCGGCGACGGCCGGCTCACGTTGAAGGGCGGCGTACGCGAAATTCTGGCGACCGAGATGCTGGAGGCGCTGGGCGTCGAGACCAGCCGCACGTTCAGCCTGATCGAGACCGGCGAGCAATTGCACCGCAGCGACGAGCCCTCCCCCACCCGCTCGGCGGTGATGGTGCGGCTGAGTCACGGCCATATCCGGATCGGCACATTCCAGCGCCTGGCCTATCTCGGCGAACGCGAAAATCTCGAGAAGCTCACGGCCTACTGCCTGCGCCATTATTTCGGCGAAGAAGGCGATGCGGTCCGCCTGCTCAGCCGGGTGGTCGAACGCACCGCCCGCCTCGCCGCCTCCTACATCGCCGCCGGCTTCGTTCATGGCGTGCTGAACAGCGACAATATCAACATCACCGGCGAGAGCTTCGACTACGGCCCGTGGCGGTTCACGCCATTCTGGGACGGCGGCTTCACCGCGGCCTATTTCGACCAGACCGGCCTCTATGCCTTCGGCCGCCAGCCCGAGGCGATCCACTGGGACGTGGTCCAGCTCGCCTCGTCGCTCGCCCTGATCGCGCCCGCCGAGGCGCTGACCGAAGCGCTCGAACCCTTCCCTGCCCTGTTCCAGACGGCGCTCGCCGACCGCATCTGCTGGCGGCTCGGCATCGCGCCGAAGGATGACGACACCGCCTTGCTCGTCGCGCTGGAAGCGGCGCTGTCGCTCAAGACCGTGCCGATCGACCGTTTCTTCTTCGACTGGCGCGGCGGCAGGCGACGCGGCCCCTCCCCGGCGGACGAAGCCTATGCCGCTCCCGAATTCGCCGCCCTCGCCGACCTGCTCGCACAGCGAGACGCGGTTCCAGGCGCGACCGATCACGGCTTCTGGGCGGGCGCGGAACCCTGTTCGATGCACATCGAGGAGGTCGAAGCGATCTGGGCGCGCATCGACGAAGCCGACGACTGGTCTTCACTCCACGCGAAGGTCGCTTCGGCGCGCCTTATGGGAGACGCGCTTGACCTTGTCGGACGAAGGTGCTGATCCCTGCCCGCGATGACGACCCTCACTTCATATGAGCCTGCGACCGGCGCGCAATTGTGGACCGGCACGGCCGGCGATCCGGTCGAAGCCGTCGAGCGGGCGCGCGCCGCCTGGCCCGGCTGGGGCTCCAAATCGCTCGCCTTCCGCGTCGAGACGATGCGCCGCTTTGCGAATGTCGCGCGCGGCAAGATCGACGCGTTCGCCGACCTGATCGCGCGCGAGACCGGCAAGCCGCTCTGGGAAGCCCGCACCGAGTGCGAGGCCGTGATCAACAAGGTCGAGATCTCGGTCGCGGCCTATGGCGACCGCACCCCGAAGCGCAGCCGCGAAGGCGACCTCGGCACCAAGATCGCGGTCCGCCACAAGCCGCACGGCGTGCTGGCCGTGCTCGGCCCGTATAATTTCCCGGCGCACCTGCCCAACGGCCACATCGTGCCGGCTTTGATCGCCGGCAATGCGATCGTCTTCAAGCCGAGCGAGAAGACGCCCGCGGTCGGCGAATTCCTGACCAAACTCTATCACGAGGCGGGTGTGCCCGAGGACGTGGTGATCTGCGTCCAGGGTGGACCCGACGTCGGCAAGGGGCTGGCAGCCGCTGGGGGGATCGACGGCCTGCTCTTCACCGGTTCGGCCCGCGCCGGCGTCGCCCTGCACCGCCAGTTCGCCGACACGCCCAACAAGATCCTGGCGCTGGAAATGGGCGGCAACAACCCGCTCGTCGTCTGGGACGCGGTCGACGTCCATGCCGCCGCCGCGACCGCCGTCCAATCGGCCTTTATGTCGGCGGGGCAGCGCTGCACCGCCGCCCGCCGCCTGATCGTGAAAGACGGCACGCAGGAGCAATTGGTGGAGACGATCGCGCGGTTGATCGACCGCATCATCGTCGGCCGTCCGCACGACAATCCCGCGCCCTTCATGGGCCCGGTGATCGACAACCAATCGGCTGATCATCTGCAGGAGGCCTTCCTCGACATGCTCGGCCGCGGTGGCCGCGCGATTCGCCGGCTCGACCGGCCGGACGAGACCCTGCCGTTCCTGACTCCCGCGCTGATCGACGTCACCGACGTCCAGCGCCGCCCCGACGCGGAATTGTTCGGGCCCGTGCTGCAGATCATCCGCGTGCCGGATTTCGAAAGCGCGCTCGCCGAGGCCAACGCCACGCGTTACGGCCTCGCCGCCAGCCTCGTCGGCGGCTCGCCGGAGCTTTACGATCGCTTCTGGGCCAATATTCGCGCCGGCGTGATCAACTGGAACAAGCCGACCAACGGCGCCCCGTCGACCGCGCCGTTCGGGGGCATCGGCCTGTCCGGCAATCACCGCCCCAGCGCTTATTATGCCGCCGACTATTGCGCCTATCCGGTGACCAGCAGCGAGGCGGAAAGCCTGCGCGCCACGATCGGCGTCGGCCTGAAGGACCCGAATCAGCTCGAGAATTGAGGACCGAAATGCCCGGACGCTACGACGACGAAGACGACGATCTCGCCCGCCGCCTGGCAAAGCGCGCAAGTGCGAGTGAAAGCCGCTCGAGCGGCAGCCCCCCTTCCGAGATGCGGGATCTGATCGACATGCTCGGGCGCCGGATCAGCGGCGCGATCCTGTTTGCGGGCGTCGCGATCGGCATCGGCCTGTTCGCCGGAAGCGGCGGCAACGATGTCGAGGCGCAGACCTATCAGGCGTTCGCCGTGGATGGCGAAGTGTTCCGGCTGAACACGGATAGCGGCACATTGATCGCGTGTAGCGCGACGGCGCCGTGCCGAATCGTCCTGCAGCGCGGCCAGGATCTGGCCGAGGATCAGAACGGCACCCTGTTCAAGGCCCCCGCCGCGCCGCTTCCAGCACCGGCCCAGACCCAGCAGCCCGCGCTCCCGGCGCCGGCCGAGCCCGCCCAGACCAAGTAGAAATCCCGGCCCCTCCCGCACCTGGGAGGGGCCGGCGACTTCGCCTTACCGGCCCCGTTCGCCTGCGGGCGGCGCGCCGACGCCACCACCGACGAGACGCTTGCTCGCATAGGTATATTCCAGCGCCAGACGGCGTGCGCTTTCACGCAAGTTCGCCGCCGCGGAATGGCCGCCGTCGATATTCTCGTAATAATAATATTGCTGGCCGAGTTGACCGAGACGCGCCGCCGCGCGGCGGGCGTGGCCGGGATGGACGCGGTCATCCTTGGTCGAGGTCAGGATGAACGGGGTCGGATAATTCCGGCCCGCGGTCAGCCGCTGATAAGGCGAATAGCCCTCGATCCAGGCGCGCTGCTCGGGAATGCGCGGATCGCCATATTCGCCGATCCACGACGCGCCCGCGCCGCCCATCACATGGTAGCGCAGCATGTCGAACAGCGGCACCTGGATGATCGCCGCGTTGAACAGCTCGGGACGCTGGGTGATGGCAGTGCCGACGAGCAAGCCGCCCTGGCTGCCGCCCTGCACGCCGAGACGGCGGGGCGAGGTGATCCGGCGGCGGATCAGATCCTCGGCGACCGCGATATAATCGTCCCAGGTGCGCTGCTTGTTGGCGAGCTGCGCGGTCTGGTGCCATTCTGGCCCGAACTCGCCGCCGCCGCGCAGATTGGCGACGACATAGGCATTGCCCTGCTCCAGCCACAGCGCGCCCATCGTCGCATTGTAATTGGGCGTCATGCTGATCTGGAACCCGCCATAGCCGTAGAGGATGGTCGGGGTGGACCCGTCCATCCTCATGTTGCGCGGACGGATCACGAAATAGGGGATCTTGGTCCCGTCGCGCGACGTCGCCTCATGCTGCTCGACCATATGATTGGCGGCATTGAAGCGCGGCGGTGTCGACTTGAGCGTCTCCAGCGCCCCGGTCGCGCCATTATAATACCACAGCGTCGTCGGCGTCAGATAATCGGTGACGCTGAACAGCGCCTCGTCGCTCTCGTCCGACGCACCGGCAATGCCGATGCTGGAATTGGCCGGCAGCGCGATCGGCCGCGACGTCCAGCTGCCATTCGCATAATTCATCGCCACGGCGCGGCCGCGCACATTGTCGAGGATGGTGACGATCAGCGAATCCTTGGTCGTCGTCATCCCGCTGAGCGTCTGCCGCTCGCCCGGCGTCCACACCAGGCTCGGCTGCGCCGCATTCGGGTCGCGTTTCCACTCATTGAGGTCGTAGCTGACGATCGCGTCGGCGGCGAAGCGGGTGCCGTGCGCTTCCCAGGCCACGTCCGAGGTGACCAGCATGCGGCCATCGACGATGCCCGCCGGATTGGCCTTGGTCGGCAGGTTCAGCTTCACCGTGCGGTCGCCGACCAGCATGTGATATTCGCGATTGAAGAAGTCGATCGAGCGCACGAAGCCGACGCCGTGCACCGTGCCGGCCGAGTCACGCAGCACGAACGGATCCGCACGCACGTCGTTGGCATTGGCGCGATAGACTTCCTCGGCCTGCTCCAGGCTCTGGCCGCGGCGCAATTTCTTGATGACGAACGGATAGGAGGATTCGGTCACCGTGCCGGGGCCCCAGTCGCGGGCGATCAGCAAGGTGTCGCGGTCGAGCCAGGTGACGCTCTGCTTGCCGACCGGCACGCGGAAACCGCCCTCGACGAAGCGCTTCTGGACCGTGTCGAACTCGCGATATTCGGCGGCGTCTCGGCCTCCGTCGGACAGCACCACGAGGCAACGCGTTTCCTCGGGCGGCAGGCACGACGCGCCGCGATAGACCCAGTTCGCATTCTCCGCCGCCGCGAGCGCGTCGACGTCCAGGATCGTCTCCCAGGTCGGATTCGCGGTGCGATAGCTGGCCATCGTCGTGCGCCGCCAGATGCCGCGCACATGGTTCTCGTCCTGCCAGAAATTGTGCAGGCCGTCGGGGCGGAAGCTGACGCCCGGAATCCGGTCGCGGGCCTGCAATATCTGCAGCGCCCGGTCGTGGAATTGCTGGTAGCGCGGGTCGGCGGTCAATTCGCCGAGCGTGCGGTCATTCTCCTTGCGCGCCCAGGCGAGCGCTTCCTTGCCCTCGATCTCGTCGAGGTAGGAGAATTCATAAGGCTCGGCCGCCTGGCCTGCCGGCTGCGCCACCGCCGCCGTCACCGCAATCCCCGCCACAGCCGCAGCCAAAAGCGCCTTCGCTCCACGCATCGAATCCCTCCTGTCATGTAGCAAAGAGGGCTAGCGTGGGTGCTTGAGCGGGGCAATACGGCGCGGTGCCCTACCCCCGCGGCTCGGGCAGATAGTGGGTGTCCGCGAGGTCCGAGAATTTCGTGAACTTCGCGTCGAACTTCAGCCGGACCTTGCCGGTCGCGCCGTGGCGCTGCTTGGCGACGATGACCTCAGCCTGGCCATAGACTTCCTGCATCTGCCGCTGCCATTCGAGATAGGTGTCCTGCGCCTTGGCATCGTCGCCGCCTTCGCGCGGCTCCTTGGCGGCCAGGTAATAATCCTCGCGGTAGATGAACATGACGACGTCCGCGTCCTGTTCGATCGAGCCCGATTCACGCAGGTCCGACAGCTGCGGGCGTTTGTCTTCGCGGGCCTCGACCTGGCGGCTGAGCTGCGACAGGGCCAGCACCGGCACCTGCAATTCCTTGGCCAGCGTCTTCAGGCCGCGGCTGATTTCCGAAATCTCCTGCACGCGATTGCTGTCGCCGCCCTTCCCCGTGCCCTGCAGCAGCTGGAGATAATCGACCACGACCATGCCGATCTGCCGCTGCCGCTTCAGCCGCCGGGCGCGGGTGCGGAGCGCGGCGATGGTCAGGCCGGGCGTATCGTCGATGTAAAGCGGCAGGTCCTGCAATTGCTGCGAAGCGCGGGCGAGCTGGCGGAACTCTTCCTTGCTGATCTTGCCCATGCGCAGCGCCTCGGAACTCACTTCCGATTGCTCGGCGAGAATACGCGTGGCGAGCTGATCGGCCGACATTTCGAGGCTGAACAGAGCGACCGGCGCGCCCGACATCTTCTCCGGCAGCACGCCCTCGGCCAGCTCGTCGATATATTTGCGAGCCATGTTGAAGGCGATGTTCGTCGCCAGCGCCGATTTGCCCATGCCCGGGCGGCCGGCGAGGATCAGAAGATCCGAATTGTGGAAGCCGCCGGTCTTCGCGTTGATCGCGTTGATGCCGGTGGTCATGCCGCTGAGGCCGCCGCCCGACGCCAGCGCCTTTTCGACCATCTTGATCGCTTCGACGGAGGCCGATGCGAAGGTGCGCACGCCGCCCTCGACGCCACCTTCCTCGGCGACCCTGTACAGCGCCGATTCGGCCGCTTCGATCTGCTTGTTCGGCTCGACTTCGTCGCTGGTGTCGAGCGCACGTTCGACCATGTCGCGGCCGACGCTGACCAGGGCGCGCAACTGGGCGAGATCGTAAATCTGCTCGGCGAAGTCGCGCGAGCCGATGATCGGCGCGGCGCTGCCGGTCAGCTGGGCCAGATAGGCCGGCCCGCCGAGCTGCTTCATCTCCTCGTCCGCTTCGAACACCGGCCGCAAGGTGACCGGCGTCGCCAGCATGTTCTTGTCCACCAGGCGGCGAATCTGTTCGTAGATGCGGCCGTGCAGCGGCTCGTAGAAATGGTCGGCGCGCAGCTTGAGCTGGATGTCCTCGAGCAAGCGATTGTCGATCATCAGCGCGCCCAGCAGGGCGGCCTCGGCCTCGACATTGTGAGGCAGGGTCTGGGTGGCGCTAGCGGGCGCTTCGACGACGGAAAGACTGGCGGGCATGGCTGTTCCCTACGCCCCCTTCTTTACCACGCTCAAGCCCGCCGACACAGATGAACGGGGACGAATTGTGGATGATTTGTCCGCAGGCTGGCATGGCGATGCTGCACCCGCTAACAATCGCCCATGGGCTTCCCGCGCATCATCCGGATCGACCTCGACGAGCGATCGATCGTGCGGCGCAGCGACGACATCGAGCAGGAACGGCGAATCGCGATCGACGATCTGCTCGCGGGCAATCATTTCGACGTTGCCGGGCAGGAAGGCCCGTTCCGGCTCGACATGCGGGTCGCGGACGGCCGGCTGATGATCGCGGTCAATGACGCACAAGGGGCGCCGCTCGATACGATCCGCCTCGGTCTCGCCCGCTTTCGCCGCCCGATTCGCGACTATTTCCACATCTGCGAGAGCTATTTCAAAGCGGTGCGAGGGGCCGACCCGCGGGCGATCGAGACGATCGACATGGCCCGGCGCGGTATCCACAACGAAGCGGCAGAGCTGCTCAAGGACCGGCTCGCCGACCGCGTCGAGGTGGATTTCGATACTGCCCGCCGCTTGTTCAGCCTGATCTGCGTGCTGCACATCAAGGCTTCGACCACGGCGGTTGACTCGGCCGCACCCGGCCTTCCATCCAGAGCGGGATGAACAAGGCCCTCGCCTGCCTCGCGGTCCTGCCGCTCGCCGCCTGCGCGACCAGCCAGTCGCCTTACGCCCCGGTGCGCAATATCAGCTATCAGGCGATGGGTGCCGAGCCCTTCTGGAATTTGGCGATCGGTGACGATCGCATCGTGCTGAGGTCGAGCCTGCAGGAGGGCGAATCGGTCTGGCCGCGGGTGTTGCCACGGGTGAGTGACGGCGTTCGGCGCTGGGATTCGCGCTCTGCGGCAGGGAGCATCGCGATCGAGGCGCGGCCGGGGCCCTGCGAGACCGAGGGCGAAGAAATTTTCGAGGATGAGGTGAGCGTGCGGATCGAGGAACTGGTGTTGACGGGCTGTGGTGGGCGACTGATCCGGCGGGCGCCGCGATGAGCATTCTTTCCGATATCTCGATCCGCGAGCGCGCCCGCGAGCAGGGCATGATCGAGCCCTTCGTCGAGGCGCAACGGCGGGAGGGGTGCATCAGCTACGGCCTGTCCTCTTACGGCTATGACGCGCGGGTGGCGGACGAGTTCAAGATCTTCACCAATGTCGACAGCGCGGTGGTGGACCCGAAGAATTTCGACGCGAACAGCTTCGTCGACCGCAAGACCGACGTCTGCGTGATCCCGCCGAACAGCTTCGCGCTTGCCCGCACGGTGGAATATTTCCGTATTCCCAGGGACTTGCTGGTCATCTGCCTGGGCAAATCGACCTATGCGCGCTGCGGCATCATCGTCAATGTGACGCCGCTCGAGCCGGGCTGGGAAGGCCATGTGACGCTGGAGTTCAGCAACACGACACCCCTGCCCGCCAAGGTCTACGCCAATGAAGGCGCCTGCCAGTTCCTGTTCCTGGCCGGCGACCAGCCCTGCGAAACCAGCTACGCCGACCGGGCCGGCAAATATATGGGCCAGCGCGGCGTGACTTTGCCCAAGCTCTGACCTGCTCAGCGCCGCGGCGGGGGCAGTGCCTCGGGCAGCGGCAACGGACAGGTTTCGACCGTTACACCCTGGAGCGTGCGGCCGTTCGGGCTGCGCGCGTCGGCGCGGAAATTCATCGGGCCGGAGAGCAATTCCGCCCCGCCCGGCGCGGTGCAGAAAGCGGTGGCGAAGCGCAGGCTGAGCGCCTCGGGGGTCGCGGCGGCGAGCGCGGCATCGCTGAGTTCGTAGGTAAGGACCAGAGCGTCGCCATCCGCTGCGGCACCGACCATGGCGACATCGGACGCGAAGCGCTGCGGCAGACGCGGCTGGATCGCGGCGGCGATGGTTTCGGGCGTGATGACCGGCAGCGCCGAAGCAGCCGGCTGGGCGGCGGCGAGACCGAAGAGGAACAGGGTCAGCATCATACTCACATGGTGGCTAGGGGCGGCGAGGCCAAGATCAGCGCTTGCGGCCCTGATGGCGGATGTTCGACGGGCGGCCGCGGCGGCCCTGCTGAGGCCCGCTGCGGCGGCCATCGCGGACCGGGCCGCGGCGTTCGCGCGGACCCGAGGATGGCGCGTCGGGCAGTTCGAAACGAAGCGAACCGCTGATCGGGTCGGCCTCGGCGAGGCGCAGCTTCAGCCGCTGGCCCGATTCATAGGTCTCGCCTGAATTCTCGCCGACCAGCGCCTGACGGGCTTCCTCGTAGCGGAAATATTCCTGCCCCAAGGTTGAGACTGGCACCAAACCATCGCCGCCAAGCCCTTCGACGGTGGCGAAAAAGCCGAACGGCTGCACACCCGTGATGCGGCAATCGACCAGGGCGCCAACCTGTTCGGACAGGTAAGCGGCGACATAGCGGTCCATCGTCTCGCGCTCCGCCACCATGGCACGGCGCTCGAGCTGGGAGATCAGTTCGCCGGTCACGTCCATCGCGGCGGCCTCCTGCTCGGTCAGCTGCGTGGCCTGCGCCTCCGGATCCAGCCGATAGGCACGGACCAGAGCGCGGTGCACGACGAGATCGGCGTAGCGGCGAATGGGCGAGGTGAAGTGGGCATAGCTGCCCAGAGCGAGGCCGAAATGGCCGTGATTCTGCGGGCCGTAATAAGCCTGCGTCTGGGTGCGCAGGATCTGCTCCATGATCTGCGGCTTGTTGTCGTCCTCGCCGACTCTTTCGATGATGCGATTGAAGGTCGCGGGGCGAACGACCTGGCCCAGCGCGAACTCGATCTCGAACGTCTTCAGGAAGTCCTTGAGCGCGACCAGTTTCTCGCGGCTCGGCGGCTCGTGGACGCGATACATGACCGGCAATTTCTTCGCCTCCAGCGCCTTGGCGGCGGCGACGTTGGCGGCGATCATATATTCCTCGATCAGCCGGTGCGCATCGAGGCGCTCGCGCGCGGCGACCGAGGCAATCCGGCCTTTCTCGTCCAGCACGACGCGCCGTTCGGGCAGGTCGAGTTCGAGCGGATTGCGCTTGTCCCGCGCCTTCGCCAGCGCGCGCCAGCAGGCCCACAGTGGCTGCAACTGATCGAGGATCGTGCCTTCGATTTCCGGCATCGCGCAGGCGGGCGAGGCAAGCTCAGTGCCCGCCGCCCCGTCGATCATCGCCTGCGCATCTTCATAAGCGATATTGGCGCGGATGCGGACGCGGGCGCGGCTGAAGCGCCAGCTCTTGAGGGCGCCGTCCTTGCTGACCTGGAGATGGCAGACCATCGCGGCGCGATCCTCGCCCTGCTTCAGCGAGCAGACGTCCGCCGAGAGGATTTCCGGCAGCATCGGCACGACGCGATCGGGGAAATAGACGCTGTTGCCGCGCTTGCGCGCCTCGCGGTCGAGCGCGCTGTTCGGGCGGACGTAGAAGCTGACGTCGGCGATGGCGACGATCGCCTTCCAGCCGCCGGCATTGGCCGGATCGTCGTCCGGCGTGGCCCAAACCGCGTCGTCATGGTCGCGCGCGTCGGCGGGGTCGATCGCGACGATGGGGATGTGGGTCAGGTCTTCCCGCTCGCCGAGCGGCTGCTTCGCCATCCGCTCCGCCTCCGCCAGCACTTCGTCCGGGAAGGTGTGCGGGATGCCATGCTTGTGGATCGCGATCAGGCTGAAGCTGCGCGGGGCAAAGGGATCGCCGAGCACGGCATCGACCCGGGCGCTGAGGCGCGGCGGACGGCCGGTCTTCTCGGCCAGCACCAGATCGCCCGGCTGCGCCTCGCCCAGATCGGAGATCAGGAGTTCGCGCCGCTCTTTCTTCTCGACCGGGCGCAACCAATGCGCGTCGCCTTCCTTGTGGACGACGCCCAGGAGCAATTCGCTGCCCTTGAGCAATTTCTTCATGGGGAAGGCCGTCCAACCGCTCGGGCCTTCCTCGTTGCGGGCCAGCACCCGGTCGCCGATGCCGAGCGCGGTGGCGCCCCTGCCCTTGCGCTCCATCACCCGCAGGCGCGGCGGCTCGCCCTCGCCTTCCCAGCGCTCCGGCACGGCCACGGCGCGGCCGGCATCGTCGATGTGGACGATGCGCAGCACCGTCACCTTCGGCACGCCGCCCATCTTGTGGAAGGCGCGGCCGGGGCCGGCGTCGATCAACCCCTCGTCGCCCATATCCTTGAGCAGCCGCTTGAGCACGATCTTCTCCTCGCCCTTCAGACCGAATGCCTTGCCGATCTCGCGCTTGCCGACGGCGGTGTCGGCAGACTGAATGAAGGCGAGGATCTGCTCGCGGGTGGGGAAGCTGTCTTTCCTGGGTTTGCGCGCCATCTATCCTCCAGCCCCGTCCTTGCGAGGAGCGAGGCGACGAAGCAATCCCGAGCCCGAACGCGCGAGCCGCGGGATGGCTTCGCTATCTTCGCCCTTATGACCGGGTGGGAGTTATCGTGCCGGCGCGGGCGCAGGCGGCGTCAGCGGCCGGAAAGCCCCGCCCGGCACCGCCGATGCGACCGGGCTTTCCGAGCCGTCCGCTGCGACCGAGGAGACGCCGAACACCCAATCGTCGACGCGGACTCCGGGCAGACGAGCAGCACAGACTGGCTGGACCCGCTCGGCATTGGCAACGCGGGGCGAGTTCGTGACGCTTATTTCGCGGCAATCGGCCGAGACGCGCTGGCTATGTTGCCATTGGGCGGCATCGGTGCGCCGCCAGCGCACGACATAAGCGTTGGCAGCAGGAACCTGCCGCCACTGCACCGTGGTGAAGGTTGCGACTGCGCCCTGCACACTCGGTTCGGGCACGCCGGGCGCCCGGGCCAGCGCGGCCAGTGCAGCGACGTTCAGTGCGGTGACCTTGCGCAGATAGGCGAAATCCATCTCATCGATCGTGTCGCCATAGACGCGGCCATTCTCCGTGCGCAGATCCTGATGCTGGTGGTCGTAATCCTCGACCGCGACCGAGAGGCGGATGGCGGGGAAGCCGGCTTCCTGGAACGGAATCTGGTCGCCGCCCCGGCCGAAGCGGTCGGTGCGCCAGATCTGGCGGACGTCGAGGCCGAGGCCGAGGCCCTGCGCGAGGGTCGTCATGAAGCGCGACAAGTTGCGTGAGGGCGAATCGTTCTCGCCGCCCATGCTGCGCTGCTGCGCGATCAGCTCGGGCGTGGCGTCGCGGCGGACGCCTTCGGAAATGACGCGGACATTGTTTGCGTCACAGACGCCATCCGAGCCGCAGCTGTTGCCGATGATGTCGTTGTTGAGATTGGCCATGACCTGCCAGCCCTGCGCGCGGGCGTAATTGGCGAGGATGCGGCCGCCGTGCAGGCCCTGCTCCTCGCCGGAGAGCGCGGCATAGACGATGGTGGCGGGGAAGCGATGCTTCGACAGCACCCGCGCGGCCTCGATCACCGCGACGGTGCCGGAGCCGTCGTCATTGGCGCCGGGGGCGTCGGCAGTCGCGTTCATCACGTCGGTGACGCGGCTGTCGATATGGCCGGTGATGATGATGACGCGGTTGGGATCGGTCGTGCCGCGCTGGATGGCGATGACGTTGCGGATGCGGGTGGGATTGGGCACGCGCGGCGGGGCGGTGACCATCTCCTCCGGTTCGGCATAGGTCAGGCAGCCGCCGCACTCCCGGCCGATCGCCTCGAATTCCGCGCGGGTCCAGCGCAGGGCGGCGCCGATGCCGCGCGTGGGGTGGTTCTGATCGGAGAGGGTGTGGCGGGTGCCGAAGCCGACGAGCCGCTCGATATCCGCGCGCAGGCGCTGCTCGCTGACCTGATCGGCGATGGCGGTGAGCGTGGCGGGCGGGGCCTCCGGCGCGGCGCGGCGCTGGGCGGTGGCGGGAGCGGCGATGGCGAGCACGAGGCCCGCGAGCAGGAGGCGCTTCATGGGGGTGGGATGGACCGGGGTCGGCGCGAGATCAATCCTCCCCTCGCTTTCGAGGGGAGGTGGCAGCGCGCAGCGCTGACGGAGGGGCCGCGCCGCAGGCGCGGAAAGCGTGTCCGCGAAGAACGGCGGCTGCGCCGCCGCCCCGCCCCCCCCGGGGGGGGGGCCCCCCCCCCCCCCAC
>JAFAEG010000132.1 GCA_023424095.1 Pseudomonadota bacterium
CGGGCAAGGCCGCGCTCGGCGGCACATTGCCGCTGCCGAAGGTGAAGGAGCGTGGTTCGTTTGCCGGCCCACCCCGCCCAGCGACAGGGGCACCGCGGCCCATCAGGGCCTCGATCTCCTCGCCGGAAAGGGTGGTCTGGTCGGTCATTGCGTTACGAAACTCGTAAAGAAGACCTCCTCTATCCCGCCAAATCCTTCCTTAATGGTTAACACGTTATTCACCGCATCCTTTAGGGCCTTGCGGAGGTTCTCCCGCCCTTCCGTCGAGGCGAGGATGAGGGGGTCCTGCTCGGCCAGCGTCATCAGCACGGCGGAGCGGATCGCCATCTCGTGCTTCTCGACCCGTTTGATCACGACTTCCTTGTCGTAATAGGTCGACATGCCGATGCCGATCTGGACGAAGGCCTGGCCACCGCGCAGGTTCGAGGTGAAATTGTTCTCGATCTGATAGTAGCTCGCCTGGAAGACGTGCGGATCGGGCTTGCCGCCCTCGCGCACCTTCTGGGTCGCTTCCTCGACCGCCGAGGCGCTGGCGTCGGCGCGCGGCGACAGCGCCGGATCGGGCGAACGATGCGTGCCCGCTTCAGCTGCGGGCGACAGGAAACCCATCGCCCACAGACCGGCGCCGACCCCGCCGCCGCCGACCAATACGGCGACCAGCATGATCAGCAGGAGCTTGCCTTTGCCACCCTTTTTCTTCGGCGCGTCGTCCGTCTCCGGCGCGTCCTTCTTGGTCTTGCTGCTCATCTCTCGCTCCTCAGGCGTAACGGTCGGTCCGGCCCCGGCCCTCGGGCGCGGCGGCGGACGATGTAAATGAATTGGCGGACGTGCCGCGCGTCGTGCGCGACTGCTGGTTGGCCTGGGCCTGTTGCTGGCCCTGTTCACGCGCATTGGCGTGAGCCTGGGCGCTGGCGTCGCGGCTCTGCCCGCCGGTGAAACTGATCTCGGTCTCGGCGATGCGGACGCCCTGGGCGCGCGCTTCGGCGGTCAGCTTGTGCTCGGCGGCGGCGAGCGCCTGCTGAGCGGCCTCGCTGCTCACGTTGAGGCGGACATGGGCGCCACGTTCGGAATGGGTGATCTCCACCTTCAGATCGCCCAGAGTCTCGGGCGCGAGGCGGAAGCGCATGGTGCCGTCCTTGCCGGCGGTCTGGCTGATGTCGCGCGCAATCTGATCGATCCAGGCATCGCCGCCCGACATATCGAGCACCTGCTGCGACAGCGCCGCCGCGACGTTCTGAACCGGGGCGCCGGCCGGAGCGGCGAGCGGCTGCACGAGCGATGGTGAGGCGTGGAGCGGCTGCACCGCGGCGCGGGTTTCGGCGGCGGTGGCCGCGACCGGCGTGGTGCCGGGCGTCGTGGTAGCCGTTTCGGTACGGATTTCGGTGGCGGCGGGTGCTGCCGCCCGCTCCTGCCGCGCCTTGGCAGCGACCGGAGCGGCTTGGGCCTCGGCAGCCGCAATCTGCATTTCGGGCGTGGCGACCTTGGTCTCGGCGGTCTTGGCCTGCGCCGGCGCGGGCGGCGTGGTCGCGACCTGCGGCACGTCCGGCTGCGGCGCCTCGAGTGCGGCGGGGCTGGCGGGCGGCGGTGTCTTGGCGGCCGGCGTGCTGGCGTCAATCGGGCGCATCACGGGCGTGGGATCACCCGTTTTCGCGGTGGCGGGCTTTCCGCCTTCAATCGGGCGCATGACCGGCGCCTTGTCCGCCGTCGCGGCTGAGGCGGACTTGCCGCCGTCGATCACGCGCATCACCGGGGCAGGATCGGCAGGCTTGCCTGGCACCGGCTTGTTGCCGTCGATCGTCCGCATCACCGGCACCTTGTCGGCGATGGGCGGGGGGTTGGTCTTGCCGTCAGCCAGCGGCCGCATGACCGGCGTGGGGTCGGCGGTCTCGTCGGCACCTGCTTCGCCGAAGGCGATCGCCTGGATCACCGGCACGGGATCGGTCAGTTTCGCCGACGCGGGGTCGCTCGCGTCCACCGGCGCCACATTGACGTGCTTCGGCGCGGGCGTGATCGGGACCGGATTCTCGCCGCCAGCCTTGGCCGCGGTGACCTTCACCTTCTCGGGCGTAGCGGTGTCGACCGGCGGCGCCACCAGCTTCGCGGCCGGGGCCGCGGCGCGCTGCTGATCCAGCATCGGCAGCAGCACCGACGCATCGATCTGCGTCTCGGGAGCCTCCGCGCCCTCTTCGGGCGCCGCTTCGGGCATCGCGCCCTCGCCGGACGTTTCGTCGCCGCCGGCGCCCGCGATCATCGCCGCGAATTTCTCCGCCGCGCCGGGCACGGGTGCCTGCCCAGGCTCAACGCCGACCGGGGCCAGGTTGATCGATTTTGCTGCGCTCGCCATCACTGCTGCACCATTCCCTTCCGCCCCGGACGGGCGATCTTGGACATTCGATTGTCGGCCGCATCGGCGGCCGCCCGAAGCGCCTTGGCGCGGAGCTTGTCCGCGCTTTCCTGGCTCTGCCGGGCCTGAATGCGTTCCTGTTCGCGCGCCGCCGCGACATTGCGGGCGGCATCGATGCTGCCGGTCAGGCCGAGCCGCGCCTTGTCGAGCCGCATCGCCAGCTCGCCGGCGGAGGACAGCCAGGCGCCGCTGGTCATGCCGGGCGCGGCCGACAGATCGCCGCGCATCTGCGTCAGCCGCTCGCGGCTCACCTCCAGATTGCGCAGCTCGCTGGCCGCCGCCGTCGCGGTCGACGCGGCGATGCCGTGCTGCAGCCGGCGCACCCGGGCGATCCGCCCGCGCTGTTTCAGCGCCGCGCTCATGCGCCCATCATCTCGTTCAGAATGGCGACGCTGTCGTCGAAGCCGACGCGCTCGGCGGGCGCCTGCCTGAGAAAAGCGAGGATTTCCGGCCGCCGCACGATCGCTTCGTCGATCAAGGGATCGGAGCCTGGGGCGTAGGCGCCCATCAGGATGAGGTCGCGATTGTCCTCATAGGCCGACCAGAGCCGGCGAAGCACCTGCGCCGAGGTCATGTGATCGGGCGTGGCGATGTCGCTCATCACCCGGCTCAGCGACTTGCCGACGTCGATCGCCGGATAGACGCCCTGTTCGGCCAGGCCGCGGGTCAGGATGATGTGACCATCGACGATGGCGCGCGCGGCGTCGACGATCGGATCGTCCGTATCGTCGCCGTCGGCGAGCACGGTGTAGAGCGCGGTAATCGAGCCGCCGGTTTCGCTGTCTGCGCCGGCCCGTTCGCACAGGCGCGGGATCAGGCCGAGCGCGCTGGGCGGATAGCCCTTCACCGTCGGCGGTTCGCCGAGCGACAGGCCGATCTCGCGCTGCGCATGGGCGACGCGGGTGAGGCTGTCGATCAGCAAGAGCACCTTCAGGCCGCGCGCGCGGAAATCCTCGGCAATGGCGGTGGCGCGCATCGCCGCGCGCAGGCGCAGCAAGGGCGCGTGATCGGCGGGGACCGCCACGACCACTGACTTGTGGCGCACCGGGCCGCTCAATTTGGTGGCGAGGAAGTCGCTGACTTCGCGGCTGCGTTCGCCGATCAGGCCGACGACGATCACGTCCGCTTCCGCGCCGTTCAGCATCTGGCCCATCAGCACCGACTTGCCCACGCCGGAGCCGGCGACGATGGCGATGCGCTGGCCGACGCCCGCGGTGAGCAGGGCGTTCACGCCGCGCACGCCGATATCGAACGGCTCGGTCACGCGAGCGCGATTGAGCGGGTTGCAGGGTTTGCCGGCCAGCGGCCATTTATCGGTGGCGGGCACCGGGCCGAGGCCGTCGAGCGGCTGGCCGAGCGCATCGACCACGCGGCCGAGCAGGCCGGGACCGACCTCGACCATCGATCCGGCGGCGTCGGGCTCGACCCGCGCGCCGGCGGCGTGAGCCGCATCGGCGCCCAGGGCCATCAGCAGGGTATTGTTGCCGCGAAAGCCGACCACTTCGGCGCGGGCGACATGGCCATCGGCGTCGACGATCCGCGCCCCGGCGCCGACCGGCTTGTCCAGCCCGGTCGCCTCCAGCATCAGCCCGTCATAGGAACGCAGCCGGCCGATGCGCCGAGCGCCGCCCTCGTCGACCGAGAGCGGCTCGAGCAGAGCCCGGGCGGTATCCGCCAGCAAGGTGGAAGGCGCGTTCATCGCGCCGCCGCGACCTTGTCGAGCTCGGCGCGCAGGCGCTCGAGCCGGATGGCGGGGCCATCCTCGATCCAGCCGTCGGCCGTCTCGATCATCACCGCGCCGCGTTCGAGCGCGAGGTCGCCCTCGACCGGAATGTCGAGGTCGCAATTGTCGAACAAGGCCAGGTCTTCCGGGTGAACCTTCAGCCGCGCCGGCTGGGTCGCGTCGCCGATCAAGGCGGCGGCCGCCTTGGCCCGCGCCAACAGGGAGAGGCCGTCAATCTCGACTTCGCCGGCAATCTGCTTGACCAGCCGGTCGACCGTTTCGGCCAGCAGCATGGCCAGCGGCAGGGTCGGTTCGGGCCGCAGCGATTGCAGCGCCTCGGCCAGCCGGCCGATCGCGTCGCGCTCGGCGGCAAATTCCGCTTCGGCCGTCGTGCGGCCTTCGTTCAGGCCGCGCAGATAAGCGATCTCCTCGACCCGGGCGGCCATGTCGGCGGGCACGGAATCGTTGCTCGCCTCGCCGTCCTGACTGGCCCAGGGCCGGAAGCCCGTGTCGCCGGGGCGAACGAGGAAACTGCCGAGGCTGGCCGCGCTCTGCGCGCGCTCGTCGCGCCACAACCTAGACATAGTCGTCGCCTCCGCGTGCGCCGAGCATGATCGTGCCGGCGTCGGCCAGGCGGCGGGCGATGCCCAGCACTTCCTTCTGCGCCTCCAGCACGTCGGCGAGCCGCATCGGGCCGCGCTCCTCGATCTCGTCGCGCACCGTGTCGGCGGCGCGGCTGGACATGCAGCCGAACATCTTGTCGCGGAGCGTCGGATCGGCGCCCTTAAGCGCCGGCGCGAGCACTTCGCCCGGAATGTTCTGCATCAACGTGCCGAGGTTGCGGTCGTCGAGCTTCAGCAGATCGTCGAACACGAACATCTCGTCCTCGATCTTCTGCGCGAGCTGACGGTCCAGCTTGGTCAGCGAGCGGATGATGCGCTGGTCCGTGCCGTTCTTGGTGTTGGTCATGATCTTGGCCGCTTCGCTCGCGCCGCCGCGCACGGAGGCGGGGGCGGAGGCGACCTGAGTCACCTGATTGGCCAGGATGCGCTCCAGATCCTCGATCGCCTCGGCGGTCACGCTTTCGAGGCGCGCCAGACGGAAGATGATGTCGGGCTGCCGGTCGTTGGGCAGCAATTGCAGCACGTCGGCGGCGATCGGCGGCTCCAGATGGGCCATGATCAGCGCCGCGATCTGCGGATGTTCGGCCTCGCAGACGGCGGCGATCGTGCGCGCGTCCATCCAGCGCAAAGCCTCCAGCGCGCGGCTGCGGGTCGGCGGGGTGATGCGGGCGAGCACGGTTTCGGCGCGCTCCTGACCCAAGGCATGCTCCATCACCGCCTTGATCTTCGGCGCGGCGCCGAAGCCGATCGAGGTGCGGGCCTTCGCCTTGCTCATGAACAGATCGAAGACATTTTCGACCTGCGTTTCCGAAACATCGGCCACATCGAACATCGCGCTGCCCAGATGCTGGACCTCGGTCGGATCGAGGTGCGACAGGATTTCCGCCGCCTCGTCGTCGCCCAAAGTCATCAGCAGGATGGCGGCGGCAGAGCTGCCGTCCGGTGCGGAGCGGCTCAGCGATTCCGCCAGCGCGACCGCGTCATTCTCGTCCATTATCCTCAGGCTCCCTTGGCCGTGTCGGCGCGGATCAGATCGCGCACCACCAGAGCGGCGCGGGCAGGATCCTGGCGGACGAAGCTGCGAATGAGGGACGCGCGGGCTTCATAGCTCGGCGCGGCCTCGATCATGTCGATGGTGACGTTGCCGCCACGATTATTGTCGGCGAGCGCGGCGGCGATTTCCTTGCCCATCGTCTCGTTGCGCTGCTCGCTGCGCGCCGCGGCGGCGGCCGAGAGCTTCTTCAGCATCGGCCGGCCGAGGCCGAAGAAGAAAGCCAAAGCGACGATCAGGCCGACGACGCTGCGCACGATCGGCGACAGCCAGGCCTGCTCGTACCAGCTGACTTCCGGCTCTTCGGTGGTCGCGAAGCTGCGCGCGGTCAGAGCGACGACGTCGCCCCGCTCCTGATTGGCGCCGACCGCGCCGCGGATCAGATTTTCCATCGACTGCAGCTCGTCGCGGGTCAGCGCGCGGCCGCCTTCCGGATTCTTGATCGCGACCGCGACCGAGAGACGCTTGACCGTCCCGGTCTGGTTGCGGGTGACGGAGATTTCGCGGCCGACCGCATAATTGCGGGCATATTGCTCGTTGCGGCGCGATTCCTGCGCGGCGGGAGCAACGGCGCCCGGCGCGGCCGCGGCCGGATCGGGATTGGTGGTCGTGGTCGGCGCGGGCGGGGGCTGATCGGCCAGCGCGCCCGGAATGCCACCGGCGGTCGCGCCGCCGGCCGTGCTGCCGGATTCGGTGGAAACGGTGCCCTGCTCGCTGCGCAGCGTGCGGGTCGCCTCGGGGAAGGCCTCGCGGCTCGCCTCGACCTGGCTGAAGTCCATCTCGGCATTCACTTCGGCGGTGAAATTGCCGGCGCCGACGATCGGGGTCAGCAAGGTGGCGATGGCCTGGCGATAGCGTTCCTCGACGCTCTGCTGGACCGCGATCTGGCGTTCGGATTCCGCCGAAGCACCGGCCGCGCCGCCACCGGCGCCGGCGCCGGAGAGCAAGCGGCCATTCTGGTCGACCACCGAGACGTTTTCGGGATTGAGGCCGGGGACGGACGAAGCGACCAGATGGACGATCGCCGAAACCTGGCCTTCGCTCAGCGAGCGGCCGCCTTCCAGGGTGAGCATGACGGAAGCGCCGGGAGCGGCGCGATCGCGGACGAAGACGCTGCCGCCGCTGTCGGCGATGTGGACCCGGGCGCTGCGGACGGCGTCGATCGCCTCGATGGTGCGGGCCAGATCGAGCTGGCGGGAGGCGCGAATGCGCTCGCCCTCGACTGCGCGGCTCGCGCCCAGCGGCAGATTTTCCATCGCCTGCGCGCCGTCGGGCGCGCCGCGCGGCAGGCCCTGGCCCGCCAGGATCATGCGCGCCTGGTGATAATTGTCTTCCGACACGGTCAGCGCGCCGCTGTTGCGGTCGATCGAATGGCTGATGCCGGCGCTCTGCAGCGCTTCGGCCACGGCCTGCTTGTCGGCATCGGGCAGGCCCGAGAAAAGCGTGCGTCCCGGCGCGGCCGAGAAGGTCATCCACAACAGGGCCGCGAGGCCGAGCATGCCGATAAAGCCCACCAACGGCAGGCTCTTGGCGACCGCCGGCTGGGCGGTGAAATTGCGGATCTGCTGCATGATCCCGCCGGGACGGCCGCTGGACAGCGGACGGGCGGAGGCGAGATCGGCGGTGGCTGCGAGTTCGCTCATCTACATTACACCGGCATGTTCATGATGTCTTTGTAGGCGCTGAGCAGGCGGTTCCTGACCTGCATCGTCGCCTCGAAGCCGATCGACGCCTGCTGGCGGGCCAGCATGACGGCGGCGATATCGGTGGTCTGCCCGCGCTCGTAGCTCTCGGTGATCGCCGAGGACTGCGCCTGCATTTCGTTGACCTGGCGGAGCGCACCCTGAAGCGCGTCGCCGAAGCCGACCGCGCCCGGGCCATTGGTGGCGCCATTGACCTGGCCGTCGAGGCCGAGGCCCGCGGCCCGCTGCAGCGCGTCGTTGCGCTCCATGATCTGGGCCCGAAGCGCCATGACGCGCGTGGGATCGATGCCGCTCATCTACTTAAAACTCCTCAGGCCGCCGCCGCCCGCATCTCTGCGAGCCGGTAGCGGAGGGTGCGTTCGGAAATGCCGAGCTTCTCGGCGGCGCGGACACGGTGCCCGCCGGTCTCGGCGAGCGCGGCGCGGATGGTGCGAGCCTCGGCGGCGCGGGCGACTTCGTTCAGCAGGATCGGTCCCGACGCCGCGACCTCAGCGGCCGGCAGCGCGTCGATCGCCAGGTCGCCGGCCTCGAGCCGCTCGCCGGAGCGCAGCAGCAGAGCGCGCTGCAGGACATTGTCCAGCTCGCGGCCATTGCCCGGCCAGGCATGATCGACCAGCCGGTCCAAAGTGGCGGGGGTCGGGAAAGGGAAAGGCGAACGGCGGTCCCAATGCTTGATCAGCATCGCGGCGGCGATCGCCGGAATGTCACGGGCGCGCTCGCGCAAGGGTGCGAGCTGCACCGGCACGACGTTCAGGCGCCAATAGAGGTCGGCGCGGAAGCGGCCGGCGGCGACTTCGGCGGCCAGATCGCGATTGGCGCAGGCGACGACGCGGACGTCGACCGCCTCAGGCCGGGTGGCGCCGACCGGCAGGACTTCCTTTTCCTGCAAGGCGCGCAGCAATTTCGCCTGCAGCGCAAGCGGCACTTCGGCGATTTCGTCCAGCAGCAAGGTGCCGCCCTCGGCCGCGCGGAACAGGCCTTCGCCATCGCCGGCCGCGCCGGTGAAGGCGCCGCGGCGATGGCCGAACAGGATCGCCTCCAACATGGTTTCGGGCAGAGCGGCGCAGTTGACCGCGATGAAGCTCTCGGGCGCTCGCGGCGAGCAGGCATGGATATAGCGCGCGATGCCTTCCTTGCCGGTGCCGGTTTCGCCGAGCACCAGCACCGAGGCGTCGCTGGCCGAGATCCGCTCGACGAAGGTCAGGATCCTGGTGCTGGCCGGATCGGCGCAGGCCGGGCGGGCGACGGGGCGCACCAGCTCGGCGGCCAAAGCAAGGCCGAAATAGAGGTCGGTGGCGGGGAAGGTCAGGTAAGCAGGCTGGCCGGGGACCATGACGAGGCTCGGCGCGCCGCTCTTTTCGGCGATGATCACGTCGCCGGGGCGGGCATTGGCTTCTTCGGCGGCAGTCAGGATCGACGGACCGATACCGCGCTCGCCGCCCGAAACGGGGACGCACTCCAGCCCAGCATCATTCAGCCACGCGGTCAGCGCAGGATACGCCGCCATCGCCGTGCTGCTCAGTCCGATCATTCAAAAACCCCCGCCAGAACCGCGCGTGACGATCAGGTCACCCGCGCGATCATTAAGGCAAAGGCCGTGCCAATATCGTTAACCACGGGGGGCGCGGTGGGGGGCGGGACCCACGGTAAAGTGCGGCGTCAAATGGTTGACGGCCCTCCCCCGACCGCCCGTCGGAAAGCCGACGCGATATTTTGTCGATTAAAGATGATCCGCAACCCGCCGTTACTGGCTTTCGTGGCAGTTCCCGGACGGTGCCGGTCTGCCCAGCATTTGAGCGGGAAAGGAATTCAATATGAGCGTTATCAACACCAATACCGCCGCACTGCGGGCGCAGAACGGCAGCCGTGTCGCCAATGCGTCCTTGCAGACGGCCATGGAGCGTCTGTCGAGCGGCAAGCGCATCAACACTGCGAAGGACGACGCCGCCGGCCTCGCCATCGCCAGCAAGATGACGTCGCAGATCCGCGGCATGAACCAGGCGATCCGCAACAGCAATGACGGCATCTCCTACGCCCAGACCGCCGAAGGCGCGCTGGGTGAGGTGACCAACATGCTGCAGCGTATCCGCGAGCTGGCGGTGCAGTCGGCGAACGGCACCTATGGCTCGGGCGACCGTACCAACCTCAATTCCGAGGTGACCGAACTCAAGGCCCAGATCACCAACATTCTGGCGACCGCCGAGTTCAACGGCACGCGGATCTTCAACAGCGCCGCTTCGGGTGCCACCTACACGGCGGCTTCGGGTGCGGTTGCCATCCAGACCGGCGTGAACAGCGGCGACACCGTTTCGATCAGCTTCTCTTCGCTGGCCGATCTCGCCGCGGCCACCGCGGTCGACACCGTTGCCAACGCCGGTACGGCGCTGGGCAACGTCGACACCGCGCTGACCAACGTGAACTCGACCCGGGCCAAGCTGGGCGCCGCCCAGAGCCGCCTGGAATCGACGGTCAACAACCTGTCCAGCAACGTGACGAACCTCAGCGATGCGCGTTCGCGGATCGAGGATGCGGACTTCTCGCAGGAGACGTCGAACCTCGCCCGTGCGCAGATCCTGAGCCAGGCGTCGACGGCGATGCTGGCCCAGGCCAACCAGTCGCAGCAGGGCGTTCTCAGCCTGCTTCGCTAAGCCACGGCACCGTCCGCACGTGGAGCCCCGGCGTGGAAACACGCCGGGGCTTTGGCGATTCCGGGGAGCTTCCACGCCGGTAAAGCCTCCCCTATAGCGCCTCCGCATGGAGCGCCTTGACGGGGGCGCGGCGGTCCCGGCCCATTTGCGCGGCGGCATCGTCGCGCTCGGCAATTTCGACGGATTTCATTTGGGCCACCAGGCAGTGGTCGGCCGCGCGGTCGATCGGGCGCGCGCCGAAGGGCGACCGGTGCTGGTCGCGACCTTCGATCCCCATCCGGTGCGGCATTTCCGCCCCGATACCCCGCCCTTCCGGCTGACCAGCCTGGACCAGCGCGAGCGATTGTTCGCCGCGGCCGGAGCCGATGCGATGCTGGTCTTCCATTTCGGCGCGGAGCTGGCGGCGGTGACGGCGGAGGCGTTCGTCGCCGACTGGCTGGCGGCGCGGATCGGCGCGGCCGGGATCGTCACGGGCGAGGATTTCACCTTCGGACACAGACGCGGCGGCAATGTCGCGGTGCTTCGCGAGCTGGCGCCGGCGCATGGCATGAGCGTCGATGCGGTCGGGCCGGTCAGCGACTCCGGCGGGGCAATCTCCTCCAGCCGCATCCGCGACGCGCTGCGCGCCGGGGATTGCGACGAGGCGGCGCGATTGCTGACCCGGCCCTTCGCGATCGAGGGCATCGTCGAGCATGGCGACAAAAGGGGCCGCGAACTCGGCTATCCGACGGCGAACATGGCGCTGGGCAGCTATTTACGGCCGCGCTTCGGCATCTATGCGGTGCGCGGGCACTTGCCCGGCGGCGTGACGGTCGATGGCGTCGCGAATCTCGGCATCCGGCCGAGCTTCGACCCGCCGAAGGAATTGCTCGAACCCTATTTCTTCGATTGGTCCGGCGATCTGTACGGGCAGTGCATCGAGGTCGAGCTGATCCGGCACCTGCGCGACGAGGCGCGGTTCGATGACATGGATGCGCTGATGGCGCAGATGCACGAGGACGAGGCGGCGGCGCGTCACCTTTTGCTGTCGTCACCCTGAACTTGTTTCAGGGTCCGTTTCGCCACGGCCACCGCACGTCCGAAAATGGATGCTGAAACAAGTTCAGCATGACGGTAGAGTGAGGGCTGTTTCCTTATCGGCCCTTCCCCTTTAAGCGCTCCACCCGAAATGTCAGAGAAACCAGACTGGCGGGACACCGTTTTCCTGCCCAAGACCGATTTCCCCATGAAAGCCGGCCTTTCCCAGAAGGAGCCGGGCATTCTGGCGCGTTGGGAAGAGAGCGACCTTTACGGCAAGCTTCGCGCCGCCCGTGCGGGCCGCGAGCGTTTCATCCTGCACGACGGCCCGCCTTACGCGAATGGCGACATTCACATGGGCCATGCGATGAACAAGGTGCTGAAGGACATCGTCGTCCGCTCGCAGAGCCTGCTCGGCAAGGATGCGCCTTACGTGCCCGGCTGGGACTGTCACGGCCTGCCGATCGAGTGGAAGGTCGAGGAGGCCTATCGCAAGCAGAAGCTCGACAAGGACCAGGTGCCGAAGGACCAGTTCCGCGCCGAATGCCGCGCTTATGCGGCCAAGTGGGTCGCGGTGCAGAAGGCGCAGTTCAAGCGGCTGGGCGTGATGGGCGAGTGGGACGATCCCTACCTCACCATGAATTACGACGCCGAGGCGGCGATCGTCGGCGAATTGCTGAAATTCGCCGAGAGCGGCCAGCTGTATCGCGGCGCCAAGCCGGTGATGTGGAGCCCGGTCGAGAAGACCGCTTTGGCCGAGGCCGAGGTGGAATATGAGGACGTGGTCTCGACCCAGATCGATGTCGGGTTCGAGATCGTCGAGAGCCCGATCCCGGAGCTGGTCGGCGCCCATGCGGTGATCTGGACGACGACGCCGTGGACGATCCCGGTGAACCAGGCGATCGCTTATGGGGAGGACGTTGAGTATCTGTGGTTCCAAGTAGCCGCAACGATGCCCAACGATGCGCCGGATTCAGCAAAGATCGACTTGATTGGTCAAAAGGTCGTCATAGCCGCTGATCTTCTCGAAGACTTTCAGCGACGCGCAGGTGTCGTGGCAGGTGAGGGAGAGTATCGAGGCACCTTCAAGGGCTCGGACCTCTCCGGCACCATCGCCCGCCACCCGATGCACCAGCTCGGCGGCTTCTTCGCCAAGCCTCGCCCCTTCCTGCCCGCCGCGCACGTCACGACGGACGCGGGCACCGGCCTGGTCCACATGGCGCCGGATCATGGCGAGGAGGATTTCGAGGTCTGCAAGGCGGCCGGGATCGGGCCCGTCTTCGCGGTCGAGGGCGACGGCAAGTATCGCGCCGACTGGGGCTGGCTCGGCGGCCAGGGCTCGGTGATCAACCAGAAGTTCAACGCGTCCGGGAATAATTCCAAAATGGAAGAAGGTCCCATCTGTAAGGACCTTCGAGAGGCTGGCGCGCTGCTTTCCGCCTCGGATGATTTTCCGCACTCCTATCCGCACAGCTGGCGGTCGAAGGCCCGAGTGATCCAACGCGCGACGCCGCAATGGTTTATCGGGATGGACAATCCGATTGCCATTGCCGGTGCGGGCGAGAGCCAAGCCTCGGGTAACGGCCCCACCCTGCGCAATCTCGCGCTCGATGCGATCGAGCGGACTCGGTGGGTGCCGGAGAAGTCCAGGAACCGCATTCAGGCGATGGTCGAGGGGCGGCCCGACTGGGTGATCTCCCGCCAGCGCGCCTGGGGGGTGCCGATCGCGCTCTATCTGAACAAGACCAGCGGCGAATATCTGCGCGACGCCGAGGTCAACGCCCGGATCGTCGCGGCGTTCGAGGCGGGCGGCGCGGATGCGTGGTTCGCGGCGGATCATCAGGCGCTGCTCGGCGACGCCTATGACGCGGCCGATTATGAGCCGCAGCAGGACATTCTCGACGTCTGGTTCGACAGCGGCTGCACCCACGTCTTCACCGTCGAGGCGCGCTACGGCAAGGATGCGCGCGCGGACCTGTATCTGGAAGGCTCCGACCAGCATCGCGGCTGGTTCCAGTCGTCTTTGCTGGAAAGCTGCGGCACGCGCGGGCGGGCGCCTTACGGCCAGGTGCTGACCCACGGCTTCGCGCTCGATCCGCAGGGCAAGAAGATGTCCAAGAGCCTGGGCAACACTGTCGATCCGCTGAAGGTGATGGACGAGAGCGGCGCGGACATTCTGCGCCTGTGGGTCGCCTCGACCGATTATTTCGAGGATGTGCGGATCGGGAAGGAAATCCTGTCCGGCACCACCGACGCCTATCGCAAGCTGCGCAACACCTTCCGCTATCTGCTCGGCGCGCTGGACGGGTTCACGGATGCGGAGAAGGTGCCGGTCGGCGAGATGCCGGAGCTGGAGCGCTGGGTGCTGCACCGGCTGGCCATGCTGGACGCGGAGCTTCGCCAAGCCGCCAACGATTATGAGTTCAACCGCTACACGCGGGCGATCATGGCGTTCGCGAACGACGATCTGAGCGCCTTCTTCTTCGATGTCCGCAAGGACGTGCTTTATTGCGACCAGGGGCCGACGCTCCCGGGCGGCACGGCAAAGCGGCGGGCCTATCGGACCGTGCTGGACATTGTGTTCCAGGCGCTGGTGCGGTGGATGAGCCCGATCCTGTCCTTCACCACCGAGGAAGTGTGGAGCACGCGCTTTCCGGACGCGGATTCGGTGCATCTGCTGGAATGGCCTGAGGTCGAGGCCGGCTGGCAGGACGAGGCGCTCGGGGCGCGGTTCGACGCGCTGCTGGCGGTGCGGCAGAACGTCACCGAGGCGATCGAGCCGCTCCGGCGCGAGAAGATCGTCCGGTCCAGCAACGAGGCGCGCGTCCTGATTTCGGACGAGCAGCTTGACCTGCTTGGCGGTGCACGCACAGACCTCACCGAGCTGTTCATCGTTGCCGAGGTCGCGGACAATGAAGCCGACCAGATTTCGGTGAGCCGCACGGATTTCCACAAATGCGGCCGCTGCTGGCGGCATTTGCCGGAAGTGAAGGAAGATGACGCCCTGTGCGGGCGCTGCGACGAGATGGTGCATGGCTGAGCTGACCGAAATGACTGAGCCGAAGCCGGCTGCGACGCCGCGGTCGCCGAGGCAAATGGAGGCCGCGATCCAGCGCAACCGTGCCTATGGCTATGTGCTGGCACTGCTGGTGTTCGTGTTCGACCAGGCGACCAAATGGGTCGTCACTTACCCGCTCGACCTGCAATTCCGCCGGCAGATCGAATTGCTGCCCTTCTTCGACCTGACCTGGGTCGAGAATCGCGGCGTTTCGATGGGCTTCCTCACCGCGTCCGACGAATTCATGCGCTGGGCCCTGGTGCTGATCACCAGCGCGATTGCCTTGTTCGTGGCGGTCTGGCTGTGGCGCGAGAAGCGCCGCGACGATGCCTGGGGGCTGGCTTTGGTGCTGGGCGGGGCGCTCGGCAACATCCTCGACCGGATCCGCTTCGGCTATGTGGTCGACTTCATGGACCTGCATTTCGGCGACTGGCGGCCGTTTTTGGTATTCAATATCGCCGATGCCGCTATTACCATCGGCGTCTTGCTGCTCCTCCTGCGCGCCTTGCTGACTCGCAAGGAGAAGCCGGCGAAGGCCGAGGCCGAATAAGGCCAGACTGATGCCCGACGGGGCAAGTGAAGGAATAATCATGCGTTTGATTGCGATCGCCGCCCCCCTTGCCGCCCTGATCGTGGCGGGCTGCGCCTCCGGCGGGCCGTTCCAGCGCGCTCGCCCGGACGAATTCGCGGTGACCCGTTCGCCCGAACTGATCGTGCCGCCGGAATTCAGCCTGACGCCGCCGCGGCCGGGCCAGGCCGATCCGGGCGCCTCCGATCCGCGCGCGCAGGCGCTCCAGGCCCTGTTCGGCGGCCCGCAGCCGCGCAGCGCGGTCGAGCAGCGCCTGCTTCAGTCCGCCGACGCGAACAGCGCCATTCTCGGCGCGCGCTCGCTCGCCGGCGACACCGTGACGCAGGTCGTTAACCGTGGCGCTCTGGTGCAGACGATCATCGCCCTGCCCGAAGGCGACGGCCCGGTCGCGAGCGTTCAGGTCCCGAACTAAGCAAGCCCCCCCCAAGGGAGGATTTGTTTACCCGGCCACGCCTAAAGTGCGGCCGATGACCCATCAGGCGCCTCCTGAATCGGCCGTTCCCGGCGGCGATCCCGGCCGGCAGGTCGCGTCCTTGCGCGAAATATTGCTGCTGGTCCGCAACCTTTCCGGCAGCGGCGAGAGCGGCAGCGCCGACGCCCTGCTCGACGAAGCGGCAACGATCAGCGTGCTCTACGAACGGGCCAGCCCGGTGGCGCAGCGCCGTTTCGACGGGCAGGCGGCGGAGATTGCCGCCTGGGCCGCGGCCGGAGTGGAGGCATTGCTTGCCACCGGCGTCCCGCCCCGCCCATCCGCCGCGCGGCGGCTGGCGGAGCGGCTCGACGAGAGCCTGCACAAGCTCACCCGTTCGCTGGATCAGGGATAAGAAGCGAGCGCTGCTTCCAGGTCGGCGATCAGGTCCTCCGGCTCTTCCAGGCCGATCGACAGGCGGATTACCGGGCCGCTCGGCGGCCGCTTGAGGTTGCGGCCAGTTGCGTCCGACGGCACGGCGAGACTTTCGAAGCCGCCCCAGCTCCAGCCAATGCCGAACAGTTCGAGCCGGTCGATCAGCGCGTTGCGCGCATCGGCATCGCCACCCTGCAATTCGATCGCGAACAGGCCGGACGCGCCGTTGAAATCGCGCGCCCAAAGCTCATGCCCCGGACAGGAGGGCAGCGCCGGATGGAGCACCCGCGCGACCCTGGGATGATCCGCGAGCCAGGTTGCGACCGTCATCGCGCTGGTCCCATGCCGCCGCAGCCGGACGTCGAGCGTGCGCAGGCCGCGCAACGCCAGCCAGGCATCGTCGGGCGCGCCGGTCTGGCCGAGCACGCGGCTGGTCACGTCCAGCTTGGCCGCAAGCTCCGGCCGCACCGTCACCGAACCGAGCATGAGGTCGGAATGGCCGCCAATATATTTGGTGCAGGCGAGGATTGAGACGTCGCAGCCGCGCTCGATCGCCGGGAAGAGCAAGGGCGTTGCCCAGGTGTTGTCGATCAGGCTGACGATCCCGCGTTCGCGGGCGGCGGCGGTGATGGCGGGAACGTCCTGCACCTCGAAGCTGAGCGAGCCGGGGCTTTCGAGGAAGACGGCCTTGGTGCGATCGCCGACCAGCTCGGCGATACCCGCGCCGACCAGCGGATCATAATAACGGGTGGTGATGCCGTAGCGCTTCAGCAATGCGTCGCAGAGCCAGCGGGTCGGCGCATAGGCGCTGTCGACCATCAGCAATTCATCGCCGGCATCGAGCACCATGAGCAGAGCGGCTGAGACCGCGGCCGCGCCGGAGGGGAACAGCCTTGTCTCGCCCGCGCCGGGCTCCAGCTCGGTCAGCGCATCGCACAAGGCCCAGGTCGTCGGCGTGCCGGCGCGGCCGTAATAATAAGTGCCCATTTCGGGCTTGGCGGCCTGCAACTCGGCGACGCTGTCGAACAATATGGTCGAAGCGCGCGAGACGGCGGGATTGACCAAAGGCCCAGTCCACTCCTTGCGGCGGCCCGCACCGACCAGCCGCGTGGCCGGCCCTGCATTCTTCTTCTCGCTCACTTCACCGCCTTGGGAGTTTCGGGGTCCGCGCCCCATTCGGACCAGCTGCCGTCATAGAGGCGGCCTTCGTGGCCCAGCAGATGGGCGGCGAAGAGGATGGCGTTGGCGGTCACACCGGAGCCGCAGGTGGCGACGAACGGCCGGGCCGGGTCGATCCCGGCGGCGTCGAATTCCGCCTGCAGGTCGTTGCTGCTTTTCCAGGTGCCGTCGTCGTTGAAAAAATTGCCATAAGGCAGGTTGGCCGAGCCGGGGATGTGACCGCCGGGGACGCCGTGGGCGTCGAGCCCGCCATGACCATCGAACCGCTCGGCGGAGCGGGCGTCGGCGACCTGGACATTTTTGCTGCCCAGGTTGGCCTGCATGAAGGCCATGTCGACGATCTTGGCGGGCTGCGCTCGCGGGGTGAATTGCTTTTCGCGGGTGTGCTCGGGACCGGCCTCGACCGGCCTGCCCTCGGCCCGCCATTTGGCGATGCCGCCGTCGAGGATCGCCACCTTCTGCGCCCCGAAGGTGCGCAGCATGAACCAGGCTCGGGCCGAATTGCGCAGTGGGCTGTCGTCATAGAGCACGATGCGGTCGGCATGGCCGATGCCGAGCGCCTGCATCCGCATCGCGAAGACATCCGCCGGCGGCATCATGTTCGGGCGCGGGTCGTTCTCGTCGCGCAGGGTGGCGAGATCGAGGAAGACCGCGTCGGGAATATGCCCGGCGAGATATTCCGCTTTCGCGTCGCGGCCGTGGCTGGGGAGGAAATAGCTGGCGTCGGCGACGACGAGATCCGGCGCGCCAAGCTGCCCGGCAAGCCATTCGGTCGATACCAGCGAGTCCATCTTCGCAGCCTCCTCTAGCGCCCCCGGATGAAGGCGCGGATGTCGCGGCTGAGCGCCGCCCGATCCTGGTCACGGACATACATCATGTGCCCGGACTGGTAATAAGCGTAGGTGATCCGGTCCTGCGGAATGCCGGTGCGCGAAAGCGCATATTCGGCCGCGTAAAAGGGCGTGGCGAAATCATAATAGCCCTGGCCCACGAACACCCGGAGGCCCGAATTCTCGCGCATCGCCCGGCCGATATAGGGGGTGACGTTGACATAGACGTCATTGTCGCGGCCGCCGCCGAGGCGCCAGTCCCACGGCCCGACGCCGCCGATCGTCACGTAGGAGCGATCGGTCTGCACGCCGAGGCGCTCGCGCATATGCTGGTTGATCGCGGCGGTGTAGCCGGCGTCGATGCCGTAGAAACTGGGGTCGTTGTCCGGCGTCTCGCCCGCATTGTCATAGTCGCGGCCGGTATAGCGGCTGTCGAGGCGGCCGACGGTGAGGCCCCGGTCGCGGAGCAATTCCTTGTAGAATCGCCCCGGCTCGACGCGCAGGTCCGCCTGTTCGAGATAGGTTTCGGACAGGCCGGTGAAGCGGGCCAGCTCGCGGCGGACGGCGGCGCGCTCCTCGGCCGGCAGCGCCTGTCCCTGCAGCAAGGCATGGGCATAAGGACCCCGGGCGTAGCGGCGCGCTTCCTCGACGAACGCCTCGACCGATTCCGCCTGGGCCTTGCCATGATAGAGCGCGGTCGCGGCCATGCTCGGCAGGTTGAGGATATAGGTCATCTCATTGCCCGGCGTGTCCGCCCCGGCGCCGAAATCGAGCACGGTGGAGATGAGCAGAACGCCGTTCAGCGAGACATCGTTATAGGCGCCTTCGAGCTGGTTCAGCACCGCCGCGCTGCGGGTGGTGCCATAGCTTTCGCCACCCAGATATTTCGGGCTGTTCCAGCGGCCATTTTCGTTCAGCCACAGCCGGATGAACTGGGCGATCGACTGCGCGTCCTTGGTGACGCCGTAGAAATCGGTCGGCGGCGTATCGCCCAGCGCATGGCTGAAGCCGGTGCCGACCGGATCGATGAAGACGATGTCGGTGACGTCGAGCAAGGAATGCGGGTTGTCGACGATCCGGTAGGGCGGGCCGCCATCGTCGGTGCCGTCGGACGGGATATCGACATAGCGCGGGCCGAACGCGCCCATGTGCAGCCAGACCGAGCCGGAGCCGGGGCCGCCATTGAACAGGAAGGTGACGGGGCGATTGGGGTCGCGCGGCTCGCGAATGTAGGCGGTGGAGAAGATCGCGGCACGCGGGGTGCCGTTTTCGGCCCGCAGGAAGGTCTCGCCGGCGATGGCGGTGTAGCGCATCGTCTGGCCGCCGAACGTACCTGTATGCTGGGTGACGAAGCGCAGCGGCTCGCGGGTGACGGGTTCGGAGCGATTTTCCTTCGCGGCTGCGGCCTGCGGCTGACTGGCCGCCTGCGAACCGGTGACGAGGATTCCGGCGAAAGCGGCGGCGGCGAGCAGGTGGCGCATGGCGGCTCCTTGTTGCGATTGCGCGATGCCTAGCGGACCGCAGGGCGAAGGGCTAGGGAGCGGAAAACCTCGCGAACCCAAGGAGCATTTCCATGCCGAACCGCCCAGGACCGATGGCCTGCCCGGTCGACCAGACCACGCTCGTCATGTCCGACCGCGCCGGCATCGAGATCGACTATTGCCCGACCTGCCGCGGCGTGTGGCTGGACCGCGGCGAGCTGGACAAGATCATCGAGCGCAGCGCGGCGCCCGGCGGCGGAGCGGGCTCGGTGCCGCCCCAGCCCGGAATGGGTCATGGCGCGCCGCAGGCCGGGCATTGGCAGCCGCAAGGCGGGCCGCAGGGCCAGCCCCATGGCCAGCCCGGGCGTGCCCATTATGGCGACGATTATTACAAGGGCTCCGGCTATGGTCGCCGCAAGAGCTGGCTGAGCGAGATTTTCGATTGAACCCGACCAAGCTTGGCCAGCACACGCCTTTGCCCGCCTCCCCGGAGGAGGCGGTGCTGGATTATGTGCCCAATCCGCGCACCGGCCGGCCCTATCTGGTCCGCTTCACCGCGCCTGAATTCACCTCGCTCTGCCCGGTCACCGGCCAACCCGATTTCGCGCATCTGGTGATCGACTATGCGCCGGGTGAGACGATCGTCGAATCCAAGTCGCTGAAGCTGTTCCTGGGCGCGTTCCGCAACCATGCCGGTTTCCACGAGGATGTGACGGTCGGCATCGGCGAGCGGCTGCACGCCGAGATGAAGCCATTGTGGCTGCGGATCGGCGGCTATTGGTATCCGCGCGGCGGCATCCCGATCGACGTCTTCTGGCAATCGGGCACGCCGCCCGAGGGGCTGTGGCTGCCGGACCAGGGCGTGCCGACCTATCGCGGGCGTGGCTGAGGGGGCGACGTGAAGATCTGTGTGTTCGGCGCTGGGGCGGTCGGGGGCTGGATCGGCGGCGCGTGGGCCTCGGCGGGGCTGGACGTCGCGTTCGTGGCGCGCGCAAGCGTGGCGGCGGAGATCGCCGAACATGGCCTGACGGTGGGCGACACCAGCGGCGAAGGGCCGTCGCAGGCCATCCATCTGCCGGCCGGGACGATCGCCTGTTCGGACGATCCGAAGCTGTGCGCGGACGCCGACCTGATCCTGGTCTGCGTGAAAAGCACCGACACCGAAGCCGCGGGCAAGACGATCGCCAAGCATGCGCGCAAGGATGCGGTGCTGCTGAGCTTCCAGAATGGCGTGAGCAATCCCGAGCGGCTGCGCGCCGTCGTGCCGGGGCGGACTGTGCTGGCCGGGATGGTGCCGTTCAACGTCGTGAGGCTGGGCAATGGCCGCTTCACCAAGACGGTGGCGGGCAAATTGTGGGCCGAGGACCATGGTCTCACGCGGGCGGTGGCCGACGCGGTCGGCAAAAGGCCGGGGGCGCTTGAGCTGACCGACCAGATGGCGTCGGTCGCCTGGTCGAAATTGCTGATCAATCTGAACAATGCGGTGAATGCGCTGTCCGGCAAGCCGTTGCTCGAGCAATTGAAGGACCGCGACTATCGCCGCGTCGTCGCCGCCAGTCAGGACGAGGCGTTAATCGCGATGAAGCTGGCCGGGATCGAGCCGGCGAAGATGGGCCTGGTCTCGCCGCAGCGCCTGCCCGGGGTGCTGCGTCTGCCCAATGCCTTGTTCGGCCCCTTCCTCGCGGCGCAGAAGATCGCGCCGGACGCGCGCTCGTCGATGGCCGACGATTTCGCCGCCGGGCGGACGACCGAGATCGACTTCCTGAACGGCGAAGTGGTCGCGCTCGCCCGCAAGCATGGCCGCAATCCGCGCGTGAATGCGGGCATCGTACAATTGGTCAAGGAAGCCGAGGCCGGGATCGAGCGGCGCTGGTCCGGCAAGGAACTGGCCGAACGGCTGCTGACGGACAAAAAAGAGGGGGCCTGAAGCCCCCTCTTCTCATTCCGGTGATGCGGACGGCTCAGCCGGCACTGCCGACTTCGACGCCGACGAAGTCCGGCGGCGTGTTGCCGCGGCGGACGACCATCAGCACGCGCGAGCGGCGGGCCGTCCGGGCGGCGGTGACCGCTTCGGCGACCGCAGCCGGGTTCGGCGTGGCCCGGCGGTCGATCGACAGGATGATGTCACCGGCGCGAAGGCCCTTCTGGGCGGCGTCGCTGTTCGGATCGATCTGGGTGATGACCACGCCGCTGACCTGACCGCGCAGGCCGCCCTGACGGGCCAGCTCGGGGGTCAGCGTCTGCAAGGTCATGCCGAGCGAACGGGCGTCGGCGGAACGGGTCGGGCTCGTGCCCTCGCCGCCATCGTCGCCTTCGACCTCGATGCCGTTCAGCCGCGCCAGTTCCTGGTCGTTCGGCCGCTCGGCGACCTGCACCGTGACGTTGCGGCGCTGGCCGTTGCGGATGATCTCCAGCGGGATGCGGGTGCCGATCGGCTGCCGCGAGACGAGATAGGCCAGAGTCTGGTCCGGGGTCACCGGCTGGCCGGCGACGGTGATGACCACGTCGCCCTGCTCGACTCCGCCGCGCGCAGCCGGGCCGTCGGGCGTCACGCTGGTGATCAGCTCGCCGCGATTGCGATCGATGCCGAGCGTCTCGCCGACATCGCCGGTGCTGAGCGACTGCAGACTGACGCCGATATAGCCACGCCGCACGCGCTCGCCGCGGCGCAAGGCCTCGACGATCGGCTGGGCCTGGTCCGCCGGAATGGCGAAGCCGATGCCGATATTGCCGCCGGTGGGCGAATAAAGCGCGGTGTTGATGCCGACGACATTGCCCTGCAAATCGAACAGCGGCCCGCCCGAATTGCCCGAATTGATCGAGGCGTCGGTCTGGATGAAGCGGTCATAATTGCCCGCGCCGATATTGCGGTGGAGCGCCGAGACGATGCCGGCCGTGACCGAGCCGCCGAGCGCATAGGGATTGCCGATCGCGACCACCCAGTCGCCGACCCGCACCTGCTCCGCATCGGCGAAGCGCACGAAGGGCAGGTTCCCGCGCGGCGTGATCTTCAGCACGGCGAGGTCCGAAGCCTCGTCGCGGCCGACCAGTTCGGCGCGATATTCGGTGCGGTCGGACAGAGTGACGGTGATCTCCTCGACCACCGCATTGGACCGCGCCGGGGCCACGACGTGATTGTTGGTGACGATGTAGCCGTCGGCCGAGATGATGAAGCCGGAGCCCAGCGAGCCGCCGCGCTGCGTGACGCTGTTGTCGCCACCTTCGCCCTGGCCCTGGCCCGGCACTTCCTGCCCGAAGCGGCGGAAGAATTCCTCCATGCCCGGGGGCAGACGGCGGCGGGCGACGGTGATGCTCTGCCGAGTCGAGATGTTCACGACCGCGGGCTGCAGCCGCTCGGCCAGATCGGCGAAGCTCATCGGCGCGCCGGCGCGCGGCGGCGTGGCGTTGATCGCGCCCGGCTGGTTGATCGCGGTCTGCGCCCCGACCGGGCCGATTGCGACGTTCGTCAGGCTGCCACCAAGCAGCAAAGCGGCAGTGATGCCATAGACGTAACGCACTTTGCTCATCCTCCTAAAGTCCTCTCACTTACACCGGCCCCCGGTTGATCGAAACGACCGTTACGGCCGTGTTACGCTCGTAGCACGCTAGGCTGGGCCGCTGAACGCAGATTGAACGGCGGCCGGCTCAGCGTTGCCCCTGGAACTGCCGCAGATAATCATTCTGCGGGGAGAGGATGATGTTCGTCGCTCCACCCTCCTTGCTGAGAAAGCTGGTCCGGTAGGACTGCATGGCCCGGAAGAAGTCGTAGAATTCCGGATCCTGGCCATAAGCGCGAGCATAGGTTTCCGCCGCTTCGGCTTCCGCCTGCGCGCGGATGATCTGCGCCTGCTTCAGGCCCTGCGCCTGGATCGAGCGCGCCTCCTGCTGCCGGGCGGTGCGCATCCGGTTGTAGGCCGAATCGAGCGGGGTGCCGCTGGGCAGATCGGCGCGCTTGATCCGCACGTCGACGATTTCCGCGCCATATTGCGCGGCGACCCGGTTCAGCGCCTGCTGGATATTCTCCATCATCTGCCCGCGCTCGGGGCTGAGCAGGGCCGCGAACGGACGCCGGCCAAGCTCGTTGCGCAGCGACGAGGCGAGGATCGGGCGAAGCGCCGAGATCACATTCTCCTCGGTGCGGGCCGACAGGAACATGCGCAAGGGATCGACCACGCGGAAACGCGCGAAGGCGTCGACCTGCAGGCGGAGCTGATCGGTCGACAGGACCTGCTGATCCTCCATGTCGATCGACAGGATGCGCTTGTCGATCCGCTCGACGCGATCGATGAACGGCACGCGGAAGGCGATGCCGGGGCCGTAGTCCCCGAAGCGCTGCCCGCGCTCATAGCGGTTCACGACCCGTTGCGGCTCACCGAAGCGGGTGATCACGAGCTGCTCGGTCTCGCGGACGATGACGATCGAATTGCCCAGCACCACCAGCAAGACGAGCGCGGTGATGGCCAGGAAGATCGGGTTCTTGAGAATGCCGGTCATCGTGCCTGCCCCTGAGCTGCCTGCGGCTGCGCCTGCTGCGAGCGTTGCGCGCGGTTCCGGATTTCCGGCAGCGGCAGATAGGGCGTCACGCCCGGCGCTTCGATGATCGTCGTATCGACCGTGCGCAGGATCTCCTCCATCGTCTCATAATACATGCGTCGCCGGGTCACGCCCGGGGCGAGGCGATATTGCTGGTAAAGCTGTTCGAACTGGGCCGCGTCGCCCTGTGCCTGGGCGGTGCGCTGAAGCGCGTAGGCGCGGGCCTCGTTCTGCTTGCTCTGCGCTTCCTGCTGTGCGGCCGAAACCTCGAGGAAGGCATCGTTGACCGCCGTCGGCGGCTGCGACTGATTGATCGCGACGCCGCGAATCTCGATGCCCGAGCCATATTCGTCGAGCAATTGCTGCATATTCTGCTGCACCCGCGCCTCGATCCCGCCACGGCCGGCGCCGAGCGCGTCTTCCAGGCTGACCCGCGCCACCACGGCCCGCATCGAGGTTTCGGCAACCTCGCGGATGGTCGCGTCCGGATCGCGGATCTGGAACAGGTAAAGCTGCGGATCCTTGATGTTCCAGCGCACCGTATAGGCCAGATCGATCACGTTCTGGTCGCCGGTCAGGATCAGGTTCTCGGCATTGCCATTGCCGCCGGGAATCGGGATCTCGCGGATTTCCTCGACCTGGATCATCTCCACGTTGGAAATGGGCGCGGGGAAGGTGAAGCCGACACCGGGGTTCATCGTCCGGTCGTAGCGACCGAAGGTGGTGACGACGCCGCGCGAGCCCGGCGCGACCGGGTGGATGCTGGTGAAGGCGATCCAGATCAGCACGAAGGCGATCAGGCCGTAAAACCAGTAAGAGCGCTTGATGCCGGTGCCGCCGCCACCGCCGCCGCCCGGGAAACCGCCGCGAATGCGATCGCGGCTGCGCTTCAGCCAATCGTCAAGCGAGGTGACATTCTCGTCATTGCTGGGACGCCGCCGCGGGCCGGGCCGGCCCCAGGGGTTGCGCGGCCCGTCGCCATCGCCGCCGTCCGAGCCGCCGCCATCGGAGCCCCCGCCCGAGCCGCTTCCGGAGCCGCTTCCGCCCGAGCCACCGCTCGGAGGGCTGCCCCAGGGGCCGCCATTGTTACCGCTCATGGCGACGATGCGCCGACCCCAACCCGAAAGCCATTTCATGCAGTCTTTATAGGGATGCTCTTGTCTGAGGGAAGTGCGGCACAGGAAAAACAGTGGCGGATCGCCCCCGACACGCTATCGCCCGGGCCGACATGAGCGATCCGAACCAGAGCCTGAGCGAGGCGCTTGCCCGCCTCGAAGACCCCAGCGGCAGCGGCGACCTGGTCGCCTCCGGGCGCGTGCAACTGGCGCGGGTGAAGGAGGGGCTGGCCACGATCGTGCTCGAGGCGAGCGGGCTGAGCGCGGACGAGCGCGCCGGCCTGGAACGGCGGATCCGCGCGGCCCTGGTCGGCGTGCGGGGCATCGCCGACACGCGGATCGCAATGAGCGTGGAAAAACGCGAAAAGACGATCATCGCCGTCGGCAGCGGCAAGGGCGGGGTCGGCAAATCGACCGTTTCCGCCAATCTGGCGATCGCGCTGGCGCGGCTGGGGTGCAAGGTCGGGCTGGTCGACGCCGACATTTACGGCCCCTCGCAGCCGCGCATCATGGGCCATCATGACCGCCCGGAGCTGGTCGACCAGCAGATCGTGCCGGTGGACGTGCATGGCGTCAAGATGCTGTCGATCGGGCAGCTGATCGAGCCTGGCACCGCCGTCGCCTGGCGCGGGCCGATGACGGCCAGCGCGCTCGGCAATCTGATGGACGGCGACTGGAGCGGCTGCGACCTTTTGGTCGTCGATCTGCCGCCGGGCACGGGCGACGTGCAGATGACCTTGATGCAGAAATGGAAGCCGGCCGGCGCGGTGATCGTCTCGACGCCGCAGGATCTGGCGCTGATCGACGCGACCCGCGCGATCGACCTGTTCCGCAAGATGAATGTGCCGGTGCTGGGCCTGGTCGAGAATATGTCCGGCTATCAATGCCCGTCCTGCGGCGAGACCAGCGATCCGTTCGGCGCGGGCGGCGCGGAGGCGGCGGCGCGGGTGATGGACATCCCCTTCTTGGGCAAGGTGCCGCTGACCCTGCGCATCCGCCAGGCGAGCGATGCCGGGGAACCGCCGGCCGCCGGCAATGATGAGGAAGCCGGGATCTTTCGCGGGATTGCGGAACGTTTGCTGGAACGGATCAAGGCCTAGGCCGTCATTCCAGCGAAAGCTGGAATCACATTGCGTTTCGGCGGAACAAGGCGGGGAGATTCCAGCTTTCGCTGGAATGACGATGGAGGTGGACCAATGCCCCTGACCCGCGACGAGGATATTGCCGAGCTGCTGCGCAGCACGCGGACCATCGCGATGATCGGGGCGTCCGACCGACCCGACCGGCCGAGCTATGGCGTGATGAAGTTTCTGCAATCGCAGGGCTATCGCGTCTTCCCGGTCAATCCGCAGATCACCGGCGAGCATATTCACGGCGAATATGTCTGGCGCGAGCTGAGCCAGATCGGCGAGCCGATCGACCTGGTCGACATCTTCCGCCGCCCGATCGCCGCCGGGGAAGCGGTGGACGAGGCGATTGCGGCCGGGGCGAAAGCGGTCTGGCTACAGATCGGCGTGATCAACGAGGAAGCGGCGGCGCGGGCCGAGGCGGCGGGGCTGAAGGTGGTGATGGACCGGTGCCCGAAGATCGAGATTCCCCGGCTCGGCGTTGCGCCGGTGGCATGAGCCCGGACCCGGACGCGGTGCTGGCCCGGCTGCGCGCGCTTGCGCTGGCGCTGCCCGAGGCGGCGGAGCGGCTGTCGCACGGCTCGCCCGGCTTCCACATCGGTGCCAAGGGCAAGTTCTTCGCTTATTTCTGGCACAATCATCATGGCGACGGCGAAACCGCGGTGCATGTGAAGACCAGCGGCCTGGACGAGCAGGCAATGCTGATCGAGGCCGACCCGGAGACTTATTACAAGCCGCCCTATCTCGGGCCGTCGGGGTGGGTCGGCATTCGGCTCGACGCCGACGAGGTGGATTGGGATCTGGTTGCGGACCGGCTTGCCTATAGCTGGGAGCTGATCGCGCCAAAGCGGCTGCTGGAGATGGGGGGGGGGGGGGGCGGCCGCCCCCCCCCGCGCCCAAAAAAAATAAA
>JAFAEG010000036.1 GCA_023424095.1 Pseudomonadota bacterium
CGCCGGCGCCGTCGCCGTCGCCCCGACCGGCGGCGGGACGACATTGGCGGGCCCGGCTGGCGTCGTGGGTGCCGCGCCGCGTTCGGCCGCCGGGACCAGTTCGACATTGCTGCTGCTGGGCGTGCGCGGCCAGAGCAGGATCGCGAGCAGACCGGTGACCACCACCGCCCCGCCGATCAAAGCCCTCTTGTCGCGCGCCTGCAATTGCATCCCCACTGCTTAGGCGCGGCGGGCGCGCGGCTCAACGAATCTTAGGTGACAGGCAACTGGCCGCGGAGCCGGGCCCGGGCCGCATAGAAATCGGCCAGCAGCTCGACGGTCAGTTGCTCCGCCTCACCGCGGCCCAGGTCGGCGATGCGCGGCGCGCCGACACCGGGGGCGCCGGCGGTATCCGGGATCAGGCCAGACAGACCCAGCAAGCGCTGCAGGGGGCCCCGGCGAGTCGAAACGATTTGCAGCTTTTCATGCGGAATGATCCACAAGCGCCGCGCGAACAGCCCCTCGCGCACATAGAGCGCCCGCTCCCCGGCGAGATGCGCCTCGCGGAACCAGGCCAGCAGCGCGGCCAGCGCCATCGCCAGCAGGCCCAAGGCGAGCCAGTTCGCATAGGGCAGATAGCGCGCGGCGAGCGCGGCGGCGGCGGCGGCCACGAGCCACGGCCCACAGCGGCGGAGCAAAGCGCGCGCCGGCGGGCGAGCCATCGCCTGCTCCGGAAGTGGCGGGAAACCCGCTTCGGCGAGAACATGGGCGATCTCGTCGCTGCGCGCGAAGGGCGCGGCATCCTGCACGCCGCCCTCCTTCGCATCCGCGCCGAGCGTCTGAAAGGCGAGGCCGTGCCAGCCGAGCAGGCCGCCGATCAGCCCGGTCTCGATCCGCGCCGCCTCGGTCCGTCGCGCCGGGATCACCACTTCCGACAGGGTCAGCAGCCCACGCCGCCGGCGCAGCCCGGTCTCGCCGGACGTCAAAGTGAAATCATAATCGCGAAGCACGGTGCGAAGCACGCCGCTGACCACGCCGAGCAGGGCCAGCAGGACGAGGACGATCGCGGCGGTGCGGAAGGTGAGCAGGCCGGCGACGCCATCGCCGCCGCGCGCTTCGATCAGCCGCTCGATATCGACGATGCCGAGTTCGTCGAGATATTGCAGCGCGCCGAAGGCCAGAGCGATGAAGATCAGCGAAAAATTCAGCAGTCCGGAGACGAAGACGCGGCCGATCGACATGCGGAAGATGACCGGCTCGACCGGCGTTTCGACTGCCTCCTCCGACGCCTCCACCGGCGCGCGGTGCATCTCCCGCACGAGATCGCGCAGGCCGTGGGCGTCGCCAAGCTCGATCATGTCGAGCACGCCCTCGTCCTTCTTCGCCCCGCCAGTCTCGATCCGCACCTTGGCGGTGCCGACCAGCCGCGCCAGCAACGGCTGCTCAATCGCGATGTCGCGCACCCGATCGAACGGGATCACCCGGCGCTGACGGCTGAGCAGGCCCTTCTCGATCACGATCTCCTGCGCGCGGATGTCGTAAGTGAAGCGCCACCAGCTGATCGCCGCGCCGAGCAGGAGGAAGGTGAGGATGCCGAGCGCGGCCAGCACCGCCAGGCCGGGATTGCGCTGGATCAGCACACCGATCGCGCCGACCATGCCGATCAGCGCGCCCGGCGCGGCCTTGATCGCATTGTCCACCATCGAAATCGGGTGGAGCCGGCGCGGGCCGGACAGCAGCTCCGTCACACGAGGTCCTGGCGGATCTTGCCGCGGATATGGTCGCGCATCGCCTCGGCCGTGTCCGGGCGAAGACCAGGCAGCTTCACCGCCGCCCCACGGGTGCCGGCGGTGTTAAGCACGAGCGTGGCGAGGCCGAGCGCGCGCTGCAGCGGCCCCTGCGCGATATCGATATGCTGTACCCGGCCGAACGGCACGACCGTGAGCTGGCGGATCAGATTGCCATGCTTGACGATCAGTTCGTCCTCGCGCTGGTCATAGCCCCAGGCCCGGTAGCGCCGGCGCGGCAGCAGGAAACTCGCGGCGATCAGCACTGGCACCGCGATGCCGGTGAGCAGCCATGGCGAGAGGAACGGCGGCTTCCACGGCTGGCGCGCCAGCCAGAGCTCGGCAAAGACGATCGCCGCGATCAGGACCAGCGCTCCGATCAGGAAGCGGATGCGGAGCAGGGTCAGCTGACGGGGTTCGAGCGGTGTCACGGCCAACAGGCTTAGCCGCGCCGCGCGCAAGCGCCAGAGAATTTGCACCCCGCCCTTGCTCGCCGCCCGGCCTCCTCCCTAAGGGATAGGCAGAACAGGGGAAGCTCAACCGCATGAAGCGCCTTACACTGACGTTTGCCGCCGCCTTGGCGCTCGCGGGTTGCCAGCAAGCGGCCAACCAGACGGCCAACGCCCCCGTGGACATGGCCGAGGCGCCGCAGGGCGCATCGGAATATGACGTCGTGCGCGCGATGCTCGAACTGGCCAATGTCGGCCCGAACGACCTGGTCGTCGATCTCGGCTCGGGCGACGGCCGAATCCCCATTCTCGCCGCCCGCGAGAAGGGCGCGCGCGGCATGGGCGTGGAAATCGACCAGAGGTTGATCCAGCAATCGAATGCCAGCGCACGCGAGGCCGGAGTCGCCGACAAGGTGCGCTTCCGGCAGGAAGATCTGTTCGTCACCCCGCTGAACGACGTCACCGTGCTGACCGTCTTCCTGCTGCCCGAGATCAATCTTCAGCTGCGGCCGAAAATCCTGGCGCAGATGCGCCCCGGTTCTCGGGTGGTCAGCAACACCTTCGATATGGGCGACTGGCGACCTGATGCGCGCCGCGAAGTCGGCGGCACGACGATCCTGATGTGGACCGTGCCGGCGCAGGTCGAGGGGCGCTGGCGGCTCAGCCAGGGCGAGGCGTCCGGCGAGCTGGCCCTGACCCAGCGCTATCAGGATTTGTCGGGCCAACTCGGCGGCCGCGACCTGGGCAATCCGAGCCTTGCGGGCGACCGCATCGCCTTCACTGCCGATCTCGGCCAGGGCGCGCGCCGGTTCGAGGGCCGGGTCGAGGGCGACCGGATCGTCGGCGACGGCTGGGAAGCGGTCCGCGCCGGGGGCTGATTCGCCATGCCGGTCGTGATCGCCGGGCTTATCCTGTCCTTTCTGGTGATGGCGCTGTTCGGCGACAGTGCGCTCGATCGCGCCTTGCTGCTCCTGCTCGACGGGCGCGGCCTGCCGAATCTGGGCCAGGTTGCGGCGGTCATTCACTGGTGCGCGCAGCCTTTGCCCTTGCTGGCGCTGGTCGGCGTCGGCGCGGGACTTCTCCTGGTGCGGCGGCGATGGTCGGAGGCCATGCTGCTTGGCGGCATCGCGATCGCCGGTTGGCTGCTGGTGCTCGCCGCGCAAAGCCTCACGCTGCCGCTTCGGCCCATCACCAGTGTCAGCCCCGCTGCCGGGGCGGCCTATCCAGACATGAGTGCGGCGCTGGCGACGATCGCGGCCTTCACGCTCGCCTTCCTGCTGACGAGGCGCGCGCGGGCCCGTGGCTGGGCGCTGGCCGGGGCGGCGCTGTTCTCCGCTGCCGCCGGCGTCGCCGCGATCGTGGCGGCGAGCGCCTGGCCGAGCGGCGTGGTCGGCGGCTGGGCACTCGGCCTTGCCTGGACGCTCACCGCCTTGCTGATCGCCCGCGCCGACATCGGCGACGGCACGCGCGGCCACTAAAGCCGGCGATAGACCAGGATCAGATTGTTCGCCGGCATTTCCACGAGCCGGTCAAAGGCGAAGCCGAGCCCCGCTGCGCTTTCCGTCACGGCCTCCACCGTCCGAAGCCCCCAGGCCGGATTGCGCGACTGCAGGGATTGGTCGAACGCCTCGTTGCTCGGCGCGGTCTCCACGCCGGCGCGCCGGTAGGGCCCGTAGAGGATCAACGGCGCTCCAGGGACCAACAGACGCGACGCATTCCGAAGCAGGCCGAGCGTCGCAGTCCATGGGCTGATGTGCACCATGTTGATGCACAGAATCGCGGCGGCATGGTCCACCGGCCAGGTCTCCGCTGCGGCGTCCAGCTCTAACGGGGCGCGGAGATTGGGGAGCGCGCAATCATCAACATAGGCCCGGATCGAAGCCAGCGCGTCGGCATCCGGATCGGTCGGCTGCCAGTCGAGCCGCGGAAACCGCTCGGCCAGGAACAGGGCATGCTCGCCCGCGCCGCTCGCCACCTCCAGCACCAGGCCGGTGGCGGGTAGAAGCTCCGCCAGCACCGCCGCGATCGGCTCCTTGTTGCGCGCCGTCGCCGGCGATCTCAGCTTCACGCGTCCGGCTCGCTGCCCAGCCACGGATAGCGCCAGACGAACAGGCCGATGCTGAGCGGCAGGGTGGCATAGAGGAAGGGCGCGAAATTCTTGGTCGCGGGGATCGCCGCGAGCAGGGTCGAGAGGAGACCGGTGGCGACGAGAATCGACCAGACCCCCTTCTCGCCCCGCGCGCCCTGCCAGCGCGGATCGCCCGCCTTGCGCAAGGCGCGCTCCGCCTCCCAGAACAGCAGGGCCAGCACCCCCGCCATCGCCACGAAGCCGATGCCGTAGATGGTGAACATGCCGCCGATGTCGCCGGCGAAACGAACCCCCGAGCCGCCGAGATAGGAGGCAAAGGAGGCCGACATCGCCTGCAGCGGCGGGATGTAGATCATCACGAAGAATACGAGCGCGAAGCTCAGGGCGACCGACAGGGCACCGCCGTCGCCGCGATATTCGCGCCAGCGGACGTGGCCGTACCAGAACATGCCGATGATCGTGAAGCCGATGGCGAAGACGGGCACGTTGGCCATCGCCGTGCGCAATTCGTCGATGCTAGTCGGGATCGTGCTGTTGCCGATCACCAGCAGCGACAAAGCGAACGCGAAGGCCGCGTCGGTGAAACTGTCGAGGCGTCCGGTGGCGCGGCTCATGGCGCGATGGCTAACACGCCCCCGAAACCGCCCGCAATCCCTGTCCCGTCCCGTCCCCATTTCGCGCTGGCCATCGTCAGATCGCTGTGTCAGACTTCGCGCATACCGGGGGGTATCATGATGAAAATTCGGCACTCTTTGTTGCTCGCGGGCCTGCTCGCGCTGGCGCCCGTCGCCGCCTTCAGCGCGCCGGCGGCGGAGAAAGCGAAAGCGCCGGCCGTGATGATTCCGGCGGAAGCCGACATCCCTCCCGAGCTCCGCGCCAGGCTCGAAAGCATCGCCGCCCGGCTCACGCCGCAATCGGGGGACATCCGCATCCCGTCGGCCAATGCGGTCCTTCACCTTGGCGAAAATTATTATTTCCTGCCGGCCGAACAGGCGCGCGCGATCTTGGTCGATGCCTGGGGCAACCCGCCGCAAGCCACGACCGACGTGCTCGGCATCGTCTTTCCGGCCGGAAAGACCTTCGTCGACAGCAGCTGGGGCGCTGTCATTACCTATGAGAATAGCGGCTATGTCAGCGACGACGATGCCGAGGCGACCGATTATGACGCGCTGATCGCCCAGATCCACGAAGCCGAGCCGACGATCAATGCGCAGCGCACGGCGCAGGGCTATCCCGCCCAGCATCTGGTCGGTTGGGCCCAGCCGCCCTCCTACGACCGCAACACGCACAGCCTCGTCTGGGCGCAGAACATCCAGATGGGGAGCGATCCCGACAATTCGCTCAATTACGACATCCGCCTGCTGGGGCGGCACGGCGTGCTCAGCCTGAACATGGTCTCGGTGATGTCGGAGCTCTCCGAGACCCGCGCCGCGGCGCAGAGCTTCGCCGCCGCCGCCGAGTTCGAGCCCGGCTCGCGCTACGCCGATTTCCAGTCGGGCGACCGGGTGGCGGAATATGGCGTCGGCGGGCTGGTCGCGGCGGGCGTCGGCGTTGCCGTCGCAAAGAAAGCCGGCTTCCTCGCCGTGCTGCTGATCTTCCTCAAGAAGTTCGGCATCTTCATCGTCGCCGGCCTCGCGCTCGCCTTCGGCGCGATCCGCAAGCTGTTCCGGCGCGAGGAAGAGCCGGTCTATTATGAAGAGCCCGAATGGTCGGAGCCAGAGCCGGCCCCGGCCGGGCCGGCCGAGGATGCCCCGGTCACGCTCGACAAGCGCTGACCGGCCTGTCGCGGCGGGGTGTTAATCCGCCGCGTCGGCCAGCACAGGCTCGCGGTAAGCCAGGATCGGCTTCCTCGCCGCCAGCGTCTCATCGAGGCGGCGGCGCGGCGCGTGGATCGGCGCGGCCTTCAGGCTCTGATCGCCCGCCTTCGCCCGCTCCGCGACGCTGCGCAGCGCGCCGATAAACTGGTCGAGCGCCGCCTTGCTCTCGGTCTCGGTCGGCTCGATCAGCATCGCGCCATGCACCACCAGCGGGAAATACATGGTCATCGGGTGGAAGCCCTCGTCGATCAAAGCCTTGGCGAGATCGAGCGTGGTGAGACCACCGCCAAAGCCTTTGTCGCTAAACAGAGCCTCGTGCATGCACGGCCCGCTCGGTCCGAACGGCGCATCGAGCACATCGTCGAGGCTGCGCAGGACGTAATTGGCGTTCAGCACCGCATCCTCGGCAACCTGGCGAAGACCGTCGGCGCCGTGGCTGAGGATGTAGCTCAGGGCGCGGGTGAACATGCCCATCTGGCCGTGGAAGGCGACCATGCGGCCGAAGCTCGAGGCATGGTGATCCTCGGCATTCTCTTCTTCGACCAGCCGGTAGGCGCCCTCGCTCGTCTTCTCGACGAACGGCAAGGGCGCGAACGGGGTCAATGCTTCGGAGAAGACCACCGGCCCGGAGCCCGGCCCGCCGCCGCCATGCGGGGTGGAGAAGGTCTTGTGCAGGTTGATGTGCATCGCATCGATGCCAAGGTCGCCGGGGCGAACGCGACCGACGATCGCGTTGAAATTGGCGCCGTCGCAATAGACGAAGCCACCCGCCGCATGGACCGCCTCGCTGATCGCGATCATGTCCGGCTCGAACAGGCCGCAAGTGTTCGGATTGGTGATCATGACGCCGGCGACGTCCGGCCCGAGCCGCGCCTTCAGCGCCTCCAGATCGACCCGGCCGCGCGGTGTCGCGGGGATATCCTCGACCCGGTAGCCGCAGAAAGCGGCAGTGGCGGGGTTGGTGCCGTGCGCGCTTTCAGGGACGAGGATGACCTCGCGCTTGTCGCCGCGCGCCTCGAGCGCCGAGCGGATCGCAAGCAGGCCGCACAATTCGCCATGCGCGCCCGCCTTCGGGCTCATCGCGACGCTGTGCATGCCGGTCAGCTTCACCAGCCATTCGCCGAGCTTGTGAATCAGCTCGAACGCGCCCTGCACCGTGTCGACCGGCTGCAGCGGGTGGATGTCGGCAAAGCCCGGCATCCGCGCGACCTTTTCGTTCAGCCGCGGATTGTGCTTCATCGTGCAGGAGCCGAGCGGGAACAGGCCGAGGTCGATAGCGTAATTCTGCCGGCTAAGGCGGGTGTAGTGGCGGACCGCTTCGGGTTCGGACAGGCCCGGCAGGCCGATATCCTTGTTGCGCTCCAGTCCCCCTAACCTGCTC
>JAFAEG010000064.1 GCA_023424095.1 Pseudomonadota bacterium
GTCGGCGATTCCACCGCCGCCGCGCGGGACCAATTGCTGGACTTCACGACCGGCGACCTGATCGATCTCGGCGGGATGGACGCGAACAGCGTCCTGGCCGGGGTGCAGAGCTTCCAGCTGATCGCCAACGGCGCGGCCTTCACCGCGGCGGGCCAGCTTCGGATCACGCAGAATGGCACGACCGCGTTGATCGAGGGCGACAGCAATGGCGACGGCGCAGCGGATTTCACGATCGCGGTCACGGTCGCCGACGGCCATGCGCTGACCCGCAACGACTTCCTCGGTCTTGCTCCGCCCGCCGCCGAGCCGCTGAAGCTAAAGGCGGATCCCGGGGAGTGGCTGGGGCAGGCGCATTTCGATTCCGGCCCGGAGATGCAGTTCATCCCGACCAGCGATCTGGACCTCTAGACGGGGAAGCGGGCGCTCAATTCCCCCGGCGGCTCATGAAGGCCAGCCGTTCGAACAGCATCACGTCCTGCTCGTTCTTCAGCAGCGCGCCGTGCAACGGCGGGATCGCCTTGCTGGGATCGCGCGACTGCAGGACCTCAAGCGGCATATCCTCGTGCAGGATCAGCTTCAGCCAGTCGATCAGCTCGCTAGTCGACGGCTTCTTCTTCAGCCCCGGCACCTCGCGCACCTGGTAGAACACGTCCATCGCCTTCGAAACCAGCATCTGCTGGATGCCGGGGAAGTGGACGTCGATGATCCGCTGCATCGTCTCCCGCTCGGGGAAGGCGATGTAATGGAAGAAGCAGCGGCGCAGGAACGCGTCCGGCAGTTCCTTTTCGTTGTTCGAGGTGATGACCACGATCGGCCGTTCGACCGCCTTCACCGTCTCATGCGTCTCGTAGACGTCGAAGCTCATCCGATCGAGTTCCTGCAGCAGGTCGTTCGGGAATTCGATGTCGGCCTTGTCGATCTCGTCGATCAGCAGGACGGGGAGCTGGGGCGAGGTGAACGCCTCCCAGAGCTTGCCGCGCTTGATGTAGTTGGAAATGTCGTGGACGCGCTCGTCGCCGAGCTGGCCGTCGCGGAGGCGGGCCACGGCGTCATATTCATACAGGCCCTGATGCGCCTTGGTCGTGGACTTGATGTGCCATTCGATCAGCGGCGCCCCGACCGCGGCCGCAATCTCGTGCGCGAGCACGGTCTTGCCGGTGCCGGGCTCGCCCTTGACGAGCAAAGGCCGCCGCAATTTCACGGCGGCATTGACCGCGACCTTCAGGTCGTCGGTGGCGACATAATTGGCGGTGCCTTCGAAACGCATCCCAGCCGCATAAGCGGGGGAGGGAGCAGCGGCAAGCTGGGCGCGGTGGCTCAGTCCCGTGCTTGGGCGCGGGCGTGGAGCAGATCCCACATGCCGCGATGCTGCACCGCGACCTGTTCGGCGCCGAACAGCATGGCACGGCGGAAGGAGAAGGTGTCGCCCAGCGCGTCGGCGACGCTGGCCATCGCCTCCGGCTTGCCGGCGGTCCAGGGCGGGGGAATGTCGGCGCCGAACTTGGCGGCGGCGGCGTCAAGCAGCTTGCGGATCGCGGCCCAATCGCCCGCGACGCCCATCGCCGCGCCGAGCGCGCAACCGCGCCGTTCGGACTGGGCTAGCGTCAGCACGGCGTTGCGCTGCATCGAAATGGCCGATTCGCTGCCCGCGCCGGGCGTCGCCGGCACCGGGCCGGCGCGAACCGCGAGATTGGCGAGATAAGTGCGTTCGCGGGCAAAGGAATCGGATGCCTCGGCCAGCCAGGCGCGCGCCTCCGACTCGACATTGCGGGCCGCGACCAGTTCGATCACGCCGGGATAACGGCCGTGCAGCGCACAGAGGAAATGGATGGCGTCGGCCAGGTTGCGGCCGGCCGAGGGGCCCTCAAGCAGTTCGCCGCCATGGGCATAGCGATGCCCAAAGCTGCCATGGTCGCGAATCGCGGCGACGAGCAATGTACCGGCTTGCGGTACAGCCATGTCCTCCAGCGGAACCGAAGCCATAAAGAGATCTCCCGGCGGCCAACGTGGCCCCAAAGCCGTCTTTATCGCCCGGAGCGTAAAAGGGAGGTAAAGCCCCGCCGTTCCCGATCACTGTGCGGTTAGCGGTTTTCCGGGCTGAGACAGTCCAGATCCGCCGCCGGCCGGCCCGCGCCCATCCGCGACAGCAAAGCGCGTGCAGCCTCCTCGCTGGTGCCGTCGGGGAAGCGCACCGTCACCGCTTTGACCGTCTCGCTGTCCTGAACGGCGAAGGCATAAGCGCCGTCAGCATAAGCGGAGAAGGTCACGGCCCCGGCCTCGAAGGGATGCGAGTGGCCGGTCGGGCGAGTCCGCGAGCCATTTTCGGTGATGACCACTTCGCCGGCCGGCGTCGTGACCCGGTAGGTGCCGAACACGTCGTTGATGAAGATCTCGCCCGGCCAGTCGGCGCGGACCGTTTCGCCTGCCACCATGGCGAGCGTGAAGCGGGTTCCGCAAAGGTTGCCGGGCCCGCTCGCCCGCGGCGGCGTCCAGTCCGGCGGCGGTGGGATCAGCGCGGAGAGTGTCAGCAGCAGCATGGTTCAGCCCCCGATAAGCGATGTAACACTGTATCGGGGGATTGAACTTGCCGGGGGCTGAACGGCTCTGGCTCAGCCCAGCTTGGCGATCACGTCCCCGAACAGGGCCTCGTCGCTCGGCAATTCCTTCGGCGTCGCCAGCGGCTTGGAGACCCAGGTCTCGTTGATCAGGTCGCGCCAGTTGATGTTGTTGCTGGTGCCGGTGCCGCCCCACGAGCCGCAGCCCAGGGAGAAGGTCTGGCGCATGCCGTTCCACAAATTGCCGCTGTTCGACGCGGCTTGCGGCTGATTCACCATCACGCGCGAGGTCTTGGTCGCCTCGGCCAGCTTCATGATATTCTCGGCCGAACGCGAATAGATGCCGCAGCTATGGCCCTGGCCCTGATAGGCCTGGATGCGGTTGGTGAGGTCGATCGCCTCGTCAATATCCTTCACCCGGTAGAGCGCCATCGTGACCGTCAGCTTCTCGCCCGAGAAAGGATGGTCCGGGCCGGCGCCCGTTTCCGGGACGATGAAGAATTTTGTGCCTTCCGGAATGTCGAACCCGGCAATGCTGGCGATGTTCGCGGCCGGCTGCGCGACGACCTTCGCGTTCAGCGTCCCGTCGATCCACAAAACCGCCTGCAGCTTCGCCTTCTGCTCGGCGTCGAGCACCAGCCCGCCTTTTTCCTGCAGCTTGGCGAGCATCGCGTCATGGATGGCGTCGACCAGCACGACGGCATTGTCCGACGAACAGGACGCGGCCTCGTCCAAAGTCTTGGAGATGCGGATCTTCTCCGCCGCCTCGTCGAGGTCCGCGGTCTCGTCCACGGTGATCACCGCATTGCCCGCGCCGACGCCCAGCGCCGGGGTGCCGCTGGCATAAGCCGCCTTCACCATCGGCGCGCCGCCGGTGGCGAGGATGCGGTCGCACTGGCGCATCAGTTCGTTGGTCTTGTCGAGGCTCGGCACCTCGATCGCGATCACCAGATCGGCCGGCGCACCCATCGCCTCGAGCGCAGCGCGCATCTTGTCCACGACCAGCTTGTTGGTGAGCTTCGCCCGCGGGTGCGGCGCGATGATGATCGCGTTGCGGCCCTTCACCGCGTTGATCGCCTTGATCACCGGCGTCGCTTCCGGGTTGGTCGAGGGCGACAGCGCCCCGATCACGCCGACCGGCTTGGCCAGCACGACGATCTCGCGCTCCGGATATTCGGCGATCACGCCGACCGAGACGTCGTCGATAATGTCCATCAGCGCCGCACGGGTCTTGCGGAAGATTTTCAGATATTTGCCGTCATAATTGCCGAGCTGGGTCTCCTCGACCGTGTGCCGGGCAATCTCCTCGGCAACGCCGGGACGGGCGACGGCCCAGACCATCGCGCGGATCAATTCGTCGACGCGTTCCTGGCTCGCATGCTCGATCTGCGCCTGCGCCGCGCGGCTGCGCTCGATCAGGGCGGCGATCTCCGCCGCCGCCTGCGCCTGCTCGTCGCTCGCGAAAATCCGTTCCTGCACGCCCATCACTCAATCCTTCGTTCAAGCAATTCTTGCCGCTGCACCTAGTCATGGGGCCAGCGAAATGCCAGTCAGCCGGAACACGTTTCGAAGGGATTTTCATGAAGCTCGGTTCGCTCAAGTCCGGCCGCGATGGCCGCCTGGTCGTGGTCAGCGACGATCTCGCCTGGTGCGCGGACGCGACCCACATCGCGCCGACCCTGCAGGCCGCGCTCGACGATTGGGACGCGCTGGCCCCCGCGCTGGAACTGCTCGCCACCGATTTGCAGCATGAAGCGATCCCGATGATGCGCTTCCACGAGCGTTCAGCCGACGCGCCCTTGCCGCGCGCTTATCAGTGGGCGGACGGCTCCGCTTATGTGAACCACGTCGCGCTCGTGCGGCAGGCGCGCGGCGCGGAGATGCCGGAAAGCTTCTGGACCGACCCGTTAATGTATCAGGGCGCGTCCGACGAGATGCTGGGCGCCCGCGACCCGATCCCGCTCGCCGACGAGGCCTGGGGCTGCGACCTCGAGGCGGAAATCATCATCGTCACCGGCGACGTGCCGCGCGGCGTCTCCCGCGAAGAGGCGCTGGGCCACATCAAGCTGATCGGCCTCGTCAACGACGTGTCTTTACGCAACCTCATCCCTGCCGAGCTCGCCAAGGGCTTCGGCTTCGTCCAGTCCAAGCCCGCCTCGGCTCTGTCACCCGTCCTTGTCACGCCCGACGCGCTCGGCGACGCCTGGCGGGACGGCAAGCTGCACGGCGTGCTGAAGGTCGACCTGAACGGCCAGGCGTTCGGCAGGGCGGATGCGGGCGAGGACATGACCTTCGATTTCGGCACTTTGGTCGCCCATCTCGCCAAAACCCGCAATCTGGGCGCTGGAACGATCATCGGCTCCGGCACCGTCTCCAACCGCGATGCCGACGGCGGCCCCGGCAAGCCGGTGGATCGCGGCGGTCGCGGCTATTCCTGCCTGGCCGAAGTCCGCACCGTCGAAACCATCCTCGACGGCACGGCGGCGACGCCGTTCCTGAAGGCCGGCGATACGGTTCGGATCTGGATGGAGGACAGCGCCGGCCACTCCATCTTCGGCGCGATCGAACAAATGGTGAAGGCCGCTTAGATCCTCCCCTGCGTTTGCAGGGGAGGGGGACCGCCACAGGCGGTGGAGGGGCGGCGGCGCCGCCCCCCGTGTTAGCGGGCCCCCAA
>JAFAEG010000149.1 GCA_023424095.1 Pseudomonadota bacterium
CGCGACGGCGCCAGCCTCGGCTTCCGCGCCGCCGGGCCGCAAGCGATCCGCGTCGACATGGCCGAACGCATCGCCGCCCACGCGCATGAGACCCACGCCGCCAAGGGCACCGAGCTGGTCGATCCCGCTTTCGTCACCTCGCTCGGCCTGCTGCCCGACACCGTCACCCGGCTGATGCGCGACATCGGCTTCCGCCCCGACGGCGCCGCCCGCGCCTGGCAGTGGCGCGGCCGCGGCCGCAAGACCGCCGCCCCCGGCAAGGCCGCGCCGCATTGGGGCGCGCTGGCGGAGCTCAAGCGTGGCTGACGAAATGCGGCTGGACCGGTTCCTGTGGTTCACCCGCATCGCCAAGAAGCGCGACTGGGCGCAGGCGCTGGCCACGTCCGGCCATTTGCGCATCGATGGTCGCGCGGTGGCGAAGGCGTCCGTGCCGGTCCGGCCCGGCCAGGTGCTGACCTTCGCCCGCAACGGCGAAGTGCGCGCCAGAAGGGTCGCCGCCTTGCCCGCCCGGCGGGGTCCACCGGCCGAAGCGCGCGCTTGTTATGAGGATTTGCTGGCGGCCCCTGCAGCTAAGAACGTCTCGCAGGAAGGCCCGGACGATTGACGCGCATTTGCCTCGGGCATAGCAAAGCCGCTTGTCTCCGTTGAGGACCATTCCATGACTTACGTCGTCACCGACGCCTGTATCCGCTGCAAATATATGGACTGCGTCGAGGTCTGCCCGGTCGATTGCTTCTACGAGGGCGAGAATATGCTCGTCATCAATCCGAACGAATGCATCGATTGCGGCGTCTGCGAGCCGGAATGCCCGGCCGAGGCGATCCTGCCCGATACCGAGGCCGGCCAGGAAAAATGGCTCGAGCTGAACGCGACCTATTCGGCGGAATGGCCGAACCTGACGCGCAAGAAGGATTCGCCCGAAGACGCCGACGAGCACAAAGGCGAAGACGGCAAGTTCGAGAAATATTTCAGCGCCGAGCCCGGCGAAGGCGACTGAGTCGCCGGCACCCGCTCGCTTGAGAGGGACATCAGAGGGGAACGACCATGGCCGACCGCTTGCCCACCACGCCCTTCGTCGCGCTCGGCGTGCTCCGCATCGTCAGCGGGCTGATTTTCCTCGCCCACGGCACCCAGAAATTCCTCTCCTTCCCGGCCGGCCAGATGGCGGGCAAGGGTTGGGCCTTCGACAATCCCGGCGCTTATGCGGGCCTCATCGAGCTCTTCGCCGGCGCGCTGATCGTGCTGGGTCTGCTCACCCGCCCCGCCGCCTTCATCGCCTCCGGCACGATGGCGGTCGCTTATTGGTATGCGCACGCGCCGAACAACTTCTTCCCGATCAACAATGGCGGCGACGCGGCGATCCTTTATTGCTTCGTCTTCCTCTACCTCATCTTCGCCGGACCGGGCGCCTGGAGCCTTGATGGCATCCTCAAGCGCCAGCGCCGCGAACAGCGCGCGGCAGAGGCCTCGGCGCGCGAATAGAGGGGCGGTTGGCGGACCGCTTCACGCTCAACGGACTCGCCAGCCTAGATTTTTCGCCTGATTACTGTTATATGAAAGCGGCCGGTGCACCTCGCCGGATTCGCAACCGGCATATCTGCAGCTCGGGGTCTAGCCCAAGAGGCTTTTTGGTTCCGGTAAAGCAATTCAATAGGAAGGCTTGATTGATGGCAGCGAAGGCGTTGAGCTTCGACGTTGGCGATTACGTGGTCTACCCCAAGCACGGTGTTGGCCGTGTCATCGAACTGCAAAGCACTGAGATTTCCGGCATGCGCCTGGAACTGTACGTCCTGCGCTTCGAAAAAGAGCGGATGACGCTGCGCGTCCCGACCAACAAGGCCGAGAGCGTCGGCATGCGCAAGCTGTCGTCCGACAAGACGATGCAGGAAGCGCTCACCACGCTGAAGGGCAAGCCGAAGGTGAAGCGCACCATGTGGTCGCGCCGCGCCCAGGAATATGAGGCGAAGATCAATTCGGGCGACCTCGCCTCGATCGCCGAAGTGGTGCGCGACCTGTTCCGCCCCGACGACGCGCCGGAGCAGAGCTATTCGGAGCGGCAGATTTTCGAAGCCGCCTCGACCCGCCTGGCCCGCGAACTGGCGGCGATGGAGCAGACCGACGAGAAGGCGGCTTTGGCCAAGCTTCTCGACATCCTGAACAAGGCGGTCGTGAACCATGTGAAGGCCCAGCCCGCAATGGCGTAAGCCTTCCGGCTGAACTTCGATCGATTTCGAGAAGGGCGGTGCCAGCGATGGCGCCGCCCTTTTCGCGTCTTGCTACTTTTGTAGCATATGTGTATTGCGCCTATAACACAGTGGGAGAATCGACATGCGCAAAGCCCTTCTCGCCGCCGCGGCGCTCGCCTTGGTCGGCGCCTGCAACAATGTCCTGACCGCCAGCACGCCGATTCAGGCCAGCGGCACCAATGCCGATCGCGCCTATCAGGTCGCCGGCTTCGAGCGAGTCTCCCTCGCCGCGCCTTATCAGGTCAATCTGACCGTCGGCGGCCAGCCGTCGGTCACCGCCCAGGGCGACAGCGCTTTGCTCGAGAAGACCGAAATCCTCGTCGAGAATGGTCGCCTGGTCATTCGCCTGCAGCAGGGCCACAGCTGGTCTGGCGCCAAAGGCACGATCAACGTCACCGCGCCGGCGCTGAACGAAGCCGCCATCGCCGGCTCGGGCGACATCAATGTCGGCGCCTTCCAGACCCAGAGCTTCGCCGGCTCGATCGCCGGGTCCGGCAACCTTTCGCTGGAGCGGCTGCAGGCCGACGAGGCCCGCTTCAGCATCGCCGGCTCGGGCGACGTGCGCGCCACGGGCAACGCCCGCGACACCGCGATCGACATTGCCGGCTCCGGCAACGCCCGTCTCTCCTCGCTGCAGGCCCAGAGTGCGCAAATCTCGATCGCGGGCAGCGGCAATGCCGATCTGAACGCGACCGCCACCGCCGCGATCAACATCGTCGGCTCCGGCAATGCCAATATCAGCGGCGGCGCCCGTTGCGAGGTCAGCCGGATCGGCAGCGGCAACGCGAATTGCGGCTGACGAACCGCGACACCTGAATCCCCGCCACTTTCGTGGTGGGGGATGGGGGCGGCTCCTTCCTGCAAGCCGGAGGAAGCGCCGCCCCCAGCCCGCCCCGCTCAGATCAAGCCCAAGCCCGCCAGCTTGCGCTCCAGCCGCGCCGGCATGACGAGCAATTCGTCGCCTTCCTCGAAATCGCCCGGCGCATCCTCCGCCGCGAGATAGCGCCAGCCCTGATGGGCGCGCTTCAGCTTGGGCTTCACCGCCACCAGCGCCGGATCGAGCCGGATGATCGAGCGGCGGTCGCTCTGCTCGTCAAAGCCCAATATGGCCTGCCGCGCCGTCAGCCGGTGTTTGACGATCCAGAAGATCGAGCCACCGATCAGTTCATCCGCCCGCTTCGGCCGGAAGCGGGTGAGGATCGGCACGACGCCATCCGCCTCGCGCGCCGCCTGGCGCTTGCGCAGCGTCTCGAGGCTCGCGCAACCGACTGCAACCTTGCTCATATGGAGTTGGGACACGCGCGCGAGGTGGCGACTTTCGACGCCTGTATCAATAGCTTGCGGTCAATCCTCGCCGTCCCCGGTCGGCGGCGGGGGCGGCGGCGGCGGAAAGCGCCGGCCGCATTGCGCCAACAGCACGGCCGGCCGCCCCGCCTTGAAGGCGCGCGACGCATAGCCCGCGACGATCCGCTCCGCCTCGGCATCGCTGCGCGCCCGCTGGCGCAGCACCGGCTGAGCGCCGGCCAGCGCCTGCCCGCTGATCGTCGCGGCGCGGCTTTGGGCCTCTGGGTAATCGCCTGCGGTCTTGCCGAGGAAATCCGCGATCGCGAAGCAGGTCATGCCGGCTTCATAAGGGTCCGGCTGCAGCGGCGGCGGGTTGCGCTGGGTCTGGGGAAAGGCGCCGTTGCAGGGCTCGATCAGGGTCGGCCAGGCCTTGTCGCGAATCTCCGCCATCACCACCGGCGCGCGCTGGGTCACGGTAAACAGCCGCCGCAGATCGACCTGCACATCGTCCGCCGCCGCCGCGATCATCGCGAAATGCAGGATCTCGGTGAAACCCTCGAACGAGGGGGCACGGTCGCCGCCCTGGCGCAGTTCCAGCGCCCGCACCGCCGAGCAGGTCGCCGCCTGCGACAAGGGATCGTCCGGTAGCGCCAGTTCCGCCTTCACGCACCCCCCGGCGGCCAGGCCCAACAGCATCACCAGCAAGAGCCTCATCCGACCACCCCCGACGCCACCGCGAGCCCTAAGAATACCAGAAATCCCATCGAATCGGTGATCATCGTGACGAACACCGATGATGACACGGCCGGATCCTGTTTCGCGCGTTCGAGCAGGATCGGCACGACCACGCCGCTCAGGCCCGCGACGACGATGTTGATCAGCATCGCCACCGCGATCACCGCGCCGAGCAGGGGGTTGGCGAAGACCAGAGCGGCCCCCACCCCCAGCAGCAGGGCGATGGTCACCCCGTTCAGCAATGCCACCCTGATCTCGCGCCAGATCGTCCGCCAGGTGTTCGATCGGGTCAGCTGGTTCATCGCCAGCGCCCGGACCGCCACCGCCATGGTCTGCGTGCCGGCATTGCCGCCGATCGAGGCGACGATCGGCATCAGCACGGCCAGCGCCACCATCTGCTCGATCGCCGCGCCGAAGAAGGCGATGATGGTCGAGGCGACGAGCGCGGTGACCAGATTGGCGGCCAGCCAGCGCACCCGCGCGCGATAGCTGTCGCGCACCGGCTCATTGATGTCGCCCTCGCCCGCGCCGGAGAGCAGGAGGGCATCCTCGCCCGCTTCTTCCTGAATGATGTGGACGATGTCGTCGACGGTGATCATGCCCACCAGCCGCCCGCTCGGATCGACCACCGCGGCGGTGATCAGGGCATATTTCTGGAAGCGGAGCGCGACCTCTTCCTGGTCCATCTCGACCGGGATCAACGTCTGCTCGCGTTGCATCAGATCGCCCAGAGCGATGCCGCGCGGAGCGCGCAGCACCCAGGCGAGCAGGATCGTGCCGACCGGCTTCATCTGCGGATCGACCACGTAGATTTCCCAGAAATCGGTGGTCAGTTCCTCCTGCCCGCGCAGGTAGTCGATCAGCTTGCCGACATTCCAATGCTCCGGCACCGCGACGAAATCGCGGCGCATGATGCGGCCGGCGGATTCCTCGGGAAAGGAGAGCGCTTCCTCGATCGCGGCGCGCTCGTCCGGCTCCATCGCCTCGAGCACGGCCTGCTGCTCGTCGGCCTCGAGATCCTCGATCAGCGCGACCGCGTCGTCCGTGTCGAGCTGTCCGGCGAGCTCGGCCACTTCCTCCGGCTCGAGCGCGTCCATCAGCTCGTCGCGGACGAAGTCGTTCATTTCGGCGAGCACTTCGCCGTCCAGTTCGCCCGCCACCATCGACGCGAGCGCGCGCCGGTCGTCGCGATCCAGCAATTCGAACAGGTCGGCGACGTCGGCCGGGTGCAGCGGCTCGACCAGCGCGCGCGCGCCTTCCTCGTCGCCCGCCTCGACCCGCGCCATCACGGCGCTGACGAATTCCGGCCTCAGCCGGTCGTCCTCGTCATGGCGGGTGTCCGCTGCGGTCGCGCTGTCGGTCTCTTCGGGAACCAGGCGCGTATCGAGTTCGCTTTCGCTCACACGCCCTCCTGTCACGCGCCTGACGGTGACAGGGTCCTACGCGGGGGTAGTGCTTTCTTCAATCCCACCCTAAGTCCGCCGCAACCTCAAAGAAGGAGTTTTTCATGTCCGAAGACCGCAATACCCTCATCCTCACGCTCGACACCGGCGACGTCACCATCCGCCTGCGCCCCGATCTCGCCCCCGGCCATGTCGAGCGCATTCGCACCCTCGCCGAGGAAGGCTTTTACGACGGCGTCGTCTTCCACCGCGTGATCGACGGCTTCATGGCGCAGGGCGGCGATCCGACCGGTCGCGGCAGCGGCGGTTCCGATAAGCCGGACCTGAAGGCCGAGTTCAACGCCGAGCCGCACGTCCGCGGCGCCTGCTCGATGGCCCGCACCAGCGATCCGAACAGCGCCAACAGCCAGTTCTTCATCTGCCTCGACGACGCCCGCTTCCTCGACCGCCAGTACACCGTCTGGGGCGAAGTTACCGACGGCATGGACCATGTCGACGCGCTGCCGAAGGGCGAGCCGCCCCGCGCGCCCGGCAAGATCGTCAAGGCGCGCGTCGAGTAGAAATCCCTATCCGTCATTCCAGCGAAAGCTGGAATCTCCCTTCTTCCTGTGGCTTGAAGGCCAAGAGATTCCAGCAGCCGCTGGCATGACGGAAGGAATGGCATGACACCCGTCACCCTCATCACCGGAGCCTCGGCCGGCCTCGGCGCGGAATTCGCCAGGCAATGCGCGGCCCGCGGCGAGACGCTTGCTCTGCTCGCCCGCCGCCGCGACCGGATGGAGGCGCTGAAGGCCGAGCTCGGCGGCGCGGTCCACATCTTCGCCGCGGACCTCGCTTTGCCCGGCGCCCCGGCGGACCTGCTCGCGCAGATCGAGGCGCAGGGCCTCGTCGTCGATACGCTGATCAACAATGCCGGTTTCGGCCTCGGCGGCGATCTGACCGGGGCCGACCCCGATCGCCTCACCGGCATGATCGACCTCAACGTCCGCGCCTTGACCGAGCTGACCCGCGCCGTGCTGCCCGGAATGCTCGCCCGTGGTCGCGGCGCGATTCTCAACATTGCCTCCACCGCCGCCTTCCAGCCCGGCCCGCACATGGCGGTCTATTACGCGACCAAGGCCTACGTCCTGTCCTTCACCGAGGCGCTGCATCAGGAGATGAAGGGCAAGCCCGTCCGAGTCACCGCTTTGTGCCCCGGCCCGACCCAGTCCGAGTTCTTCGATGTCGCCCAGGTCACCGGCATGCTGCCGCGCATGGCCGTCCCGGTCGAGGGCGTCGTCACCGCCGGCCTGAAGGGCCTCGACAAGGGCAAGGCGATCATCATCCCCGGCGCGAAGAACAAGCTCCTCGCCCAGGGCAGCCGCCTCCTCCCCCGCGCCGCCATGCGCCGCATCGTCGCTCGGATTAAGACGAGCTAGTCTTCCAGCCGACTCATGGGAGAAAACGGATGCGATGGCATTTGCTGCTCCACGCCACAGCATTTGTCGCAGCTACGGCAAGCGCCCCCTGCCACCGCCTGCACGCTGCCGCAGATCCTCTATTTCGCCCCAGGGTCTGCCGTCCTTACTGAGCGTAGTGAGCGAAGCCTGGCCACGCTAGCGGCCTGGTTCCTGCGGCGCGGCTCAGGCTTGAGAGAGATCAGCATCGACGGCTATTCGGACCGCACCGGCAGCCGGACGGCCAGGCTGGCAGTCTCACATGCTCGAGCGCGAGCGACCCGTGACTGGCTCGTCGGCGCTGGAATTCCCGCCAGGAGGATCGTCATTCGCGGGAGAAGCGACACCATTTTGCAGGTCGATACGCCCGACGGAGTACCGGAGGCGGACAATCGGCGGGTGGAAGTTAGCGTTACCCTCACCGCTGCGGGAGAAGAAGAGTTGATGCGCAGTTCCGCAGTGATCGTGGGAGGCTTTGCGAGCTGCGGCTGAGGAGACTACGATGCCTCAAGCCGCTCCGGCCAGTTCCGCCAACAGCCAGTCGTGGAACAGCTTGACCGGCCGTCGCGCCAGCGCCGGGCGGCGGCAGGCGAACCAGTAGCTGTAGGGGCTCGGCACCGCGTCGAACAATTGCACCAGCCGCTCGTCGCGCGCCGCTTCCAGATGCGATTCGAACATGAAAGCGACGCCAAGGCCCTGCGCCGTGGCTTCCAGCATCAGCTGGCCGGAATCGAAATGGTCGATGGCCGCAGGCTCGAGGTCCGGTACGCCCATCGCAGCCTTCCACAATTCGAACGTGTCCGGCAAATCGCGGTGGATCAGCACCGTCGCCCGCGCAATGTCGCTGGCCGACGTGAAGGCACCCGGACCGTCGTTCAGCGTCCGGCTCACGATCGCCACCGCGCGATTGCCGCCCAGCCGCCTCGAGTAGAAGCCATCGCTCACCTGGCGCGACAGCACGATCGCCGCATCCAGCCCCTCGTCGAGCCGGGTCAGGGCGTAGGGCGCGGTATCGATGTCGATATGCAGATCGGGCTCGAGCGCGCGCAGTTCCGACAGCCGCGGCATCAGCTGCTGCGAGGCATAAAGCGGCGAGGCCCCGAGCCGCAGCCGCATCAGCTCCTGCTCGCCGCCCGCTTCCTCCATCGCCCGGCTGAGCGAGTCCACCGCCGGCCCGATCGCCTGCAGCAGCCGCTCGCCGTCGCGATTGAGGGTGATGCTGTGCGGCTTGCGGTCGAACAAAGGCTTGCCGGTATGGCGCTCCAGCGACTGGACGCGCCGGGTCAGAGCGGGCGAGGACAAAGCCAGCGCCTCGGCGGCCGCCTTGATCGAGCCCAGGCGCGCGACATGGACGAACGCCTCGATGCCGGTGAGGGGCGGCAGGCGCTTCACGCCTGCGCTCCGGGAACAGCTCTGATTTGTGCACCGCACATCACACGAACTCGCCTTTCACAGACAGCATACAGAGGAAAAGTAATTGCACAAGATGCAACTACCCTATCGCATTTCGCATTTGCACAATTTTTGCCGCAGCGCGAAAAGGGGCCTGCCTTTCAGGCATCCTCTCCTAAAAACTTTTCACGGCCGGGGTTCGCCCCGGCCTTTTTTTTGGCCCGCAATTGACCCCGTGGCCCGCGAGGCCGACATGAGGTCCGCCATGCCAAATTCCTCACGCTCCGCTTCCGCCGACTTTCGCCGAATGATCGGCTGGATCGCCGCAATCGGCGTGCTGATGGTGATCGGCGCCTTGTGGTATCTGTCGGCGACCGGCGACGGCCTCACCCTGCACATGATCATCGCGACCATTGCCGGCGTGTTCTTCTCCGTTTTGCTCGGCTGCGGCCTGTTCGCCGCGGCCTTCTACAGCGACAAGAGCGGCCACGATCGCGACGTCACCGACGCAACCCGGACAGACCGGGAATAGCGAAATTTCGCGCCCTTCGGGTGGACGCCTCAAATCTCAACCCTATGTCGGGTCCTGTCGCAGGGAGAGTTTGAATGGCCGAAGACGTGGTGCCCCAGGATCAGACCGGCGATAAGCTGCAGGTCGCGGCGATGCGGCCCGAGGATAGCGGTCGCGGCATTGCCCGCCTGCCGCGCGCGATCATGGCCGCGATGGGCCTGACCGAAGGCGACGTGATCGAAATCGTCGGCAAGAGGGTTTCCCCTGCCCGCGCGATCGGTCCCTATCCCGAGGATGAAGGGCTCAATGTCATCCGCCTGGACGGCCTGCAGCGCGCCAATGCCGAGATCGGCGCCGGTGACTTCATCGAGATCCGCAAGGCCGAATCGACCCCCGCTCAGCGCGTCGTGTTCGCGCCCGCCCAGAAGAATCTGCGCCTGCATGGCTCCGCCGCGGCGCTGAAGCGCAGCTTCGGCATGACCCCGGTGATCGCCGGCGACATCGTCGCGACCCGTGGCCAGCAGCAGGTCTCCGGCGGCGACCTGCCGCCGCAACTGCGGCAGATGCTGAACGCCCCGGCTTATGCGCTGCAGGAAATCCGCCTGGTCGTCGTCTCGACCGTCCCGGCCAAGGGCATCGTCCATATCGATGCCAATACCGAGGTGGAGCTGAAGCCCGAATATACCGAGGCGAAGGAAGCCCGCCGCGCCGACGTCACCTATGACGATCTGGGCGGCATGGGCGCGACCATCGACCAATTGCGCGAAATGGTCGAACTTCCGCTTCGCTACCCCGAAATCTTCGAACGCCTCGGCGTCGACGCGCCCAAGGGCGTTTTGCTCCACGGCCCGCCGGGCACCGGCAAGACCCGGCTCGCGCGCGCCGTCGCCAATGAAAGCGACGCCAACTTCTTCCACATCGCCGGTCCGGAGGTGATGGGATCGGCTTATGGCGAGTCCGAAAAGCGCCTGCGCGACCTGTTCGAGGAAGCGGCGGAAAATTCGCCCGCAATCATCTTCATCGACGAAATCGATTCGATTGCGCCGAAGCGTGGCAACGTCCAGGGCGAGACCGAGAAGCGCCTGGTCGCGCAGCTCCTGACCCTGCTCGACGGCCTGCAGCCCCGGCAGAACCTCGTTGTCATCGCCGCCACCAACCGGCCCGAGGCGCTTGACGAGGCGCTTCGCCGCCCCGGTCGCTTCGACCGCGAGATCGTCGTCGGCGTGCCGGACGAGAAGGGTCGCCGCGAAGTGCTCGGCATCCACACCCGCGGCATGCCGCTGGGCGAAGGCGTCGATCTCAACGAACTGGCCCGGCACACTTATGGCTTTGTCGGCGCCGATCTCGCCGCTCTGGTCCGCGAGGCCGCGATCGAGGCGGTGCGGCGGATCATGCCGAAGCTGAACCTGTCCGAAGGCACGATTCCCCCGGAAGTGCTGGAAAGCCTCTCCGTCGTCCCGGCCGATTTCAACGAGGCGCTGAAGCGCGTGCAGCCGTCGGCGATGCGCGAAGTGATGGTGCAGAAGCCCGACATTCGCTGGGACCAGATTGGCGGCGTCGACGCGGCCCGCGAACGGCTGCGCGAAGGGATCGAACTGCCGCTCAAGCACCCCGACGCCTTCCGCCGGGTCGGCATCCGCCCGGCCAAAGGCTTCCTGCTCTATGGTCCGCCCGGAACCGGCAAGACCTTGCTCGCCAAGGCCACCGCGCGCGAGGCGGAGGCGAATTTCATCGCCACCAAGTCCAGCGACCTGCTCAGCAAATGGTATGGCGAAAGCGAGCAGCAGATCGCCCGCCTGTTCGCCCGCGCCCGCCAGGTCGCGCCGACCGTGATCTTCATCGACGAGATTGACAGCCTGGTGCCCGCGCGCGGCTCCGGCTGGGGCGAGCCGCAAGTGACCGAGCGGGTGGTGAACACCATATTGTCGGAAATGGACGGGCTCGAGGAATTGCAGTCGGTCGTCGTCATCGGCGCTTCAAACCGCCCCAATCTGATCGATCCGGCCCTGCTCCGCCCCGGCCGCTTCGACGAACTGGTCTATGTCCCCGTCCCCGACGAGGCTGGCCGTCTCCACATCCTGGGCATCCACACCCGCGGCATGCCGCTGGCGGACGATGTCAATCTGGAGAAACTGGCCGACCGGACGCCGCGCTTCACCGGCGCTGACCTGGAGGATCTGGTCCGCCGCGCCGGCCTGTTCGCGCTTCGCGCCTCGATGACCGCGGACAAGGTCTCGATGGACGATTTCGAGCGGGCGCTGACCGAAACCCGCCCCTCGGTGACGCAGGAAATGGAGCATGATTACGAACGGATTCGCGAAAGCCTGATGCAGGATGCGCGCAGCGTCACCGGCATCGGCTTCATCGCCCCCGGCATGCTCACCCCGCGCCCCGGCGGGAAAGACGTGGACTAGGACGCTGCCCTGGGCCGCCCGCCAAGCGCGGCCCAGCCGGCGGTGCCGACCATCACCACGCCGACCAGCACGAACGGCAGCGACCAGCCGAAGCCGTAGATCAGCACGCCCACTGCGGGCGCGGCGACGTATGCCATGCCATTCACGCTCGTCACCATGCCGGCGACCGCATTCTGCTCGTGCGGCGCGACCGCCAGGCTCGCGCCCGAGGTGAAGCCCGGCCGGAACAGGCCGAAGCCGACCGAGGCCAAGGCGAAGCTCAACGTCATCGTGTAGAGATCGCCCGCCACGCCGGTCAGCACCGCGCCGATCGCGGCCAGGATGCTGCCCCAGACCACCAATTGCATCGGCGACAATTGCAGCATCGGGATCAGCCACCATTGCGCGAGCAGGCTGGCGACCGCACCGCCGATCAGCACCACGGCAATGTCATGCTGCGCCTGATCGATGGTCAGGCCCAGCCGGTCGATCACCAGGAAGCCGACGACGCTCAGCATCACCGCCTGGCCGTGGCCGCCGATCGTCCCCGCCACCAGCCAGCGCGAGACGCGTGGATCGCGCCAGCGCAAATGGGCCGGGGCACTGTCCTCCTCCTCGATCCGTCCCGCCCCGGTCGTGCCGAGCGTCGGATAGGCGGCGACCTGGCCCTTCACCGGATTCTTCGGCGTGTCGTCGGGCAATCGCGTCGCGACCAGCAACAGCACGATCGCGCCCAGCCCCGCGAACACGATCAGCGGCCCGGCCAGCCCAAGCGGCTCGAACACGAACAAGGGCGCCAGCGCCGGCCCGATGATCGTGCCGAGCCCGAAAGACGAGGCGACCGCGGCCAGCGCCCCGGTGCGCTGCGCGCCATCGGTGCGCGCGGCGACATAGGCCTGCACCGCGGGCGGCGAGGCGGCGCCCAGCGCCCCGTAAAGGCCGCGCCCCAGGAAGAAGATCACGAACACCAGGGTGACCGGAAGCCAGCCGGCCAGCCCGACCGCGAGGATCCCGCCGCAGATCAGCATCGACGCGACAAACCCGATCAGGCCCCAGCGCATCAGCGCCCGCCGCCCGCGCACATCCGCGCGCCGCGCCCAATAAGGCGCGGCCACCACCCACAGGATCGCCGAAAGGCTGAACGCCAGGGCCACCCACAGATCGGCAATCTCGAGCGACCGCCCGATTGCGGGCAGCAAAGACTGCATCGCGGTATTGCCCGCCGCCGCCACCAGCATGACCGCGAACAGCAGCGAAAAGCGCCCGCCCCCCAGCCCGAAGCCGCGTGCCTGCACCTGCTCTTTGACCGTCTCCATCACCCGTCCATGCGGGCACTGCCGGGCCGAAGCAATCCGGCTGCGCCCGCAAACTCAGCTTTCGAGCGCGGCCAACTCCATCGGCTCGCGTTCCGGCAGCAGAACGATCAGGAAAATCGCGAAGACGAACGCAATGATGACCATGAGCGCCACGCTCAGTAACACCATCACCAGGAAATTGTAGAAAGCGTGGATGGCGAAGCAGCTGAGCAGGCCGAGCCACGGTTTGTCCGGAAATTTGAAGGCGTAGAGCGCGGCCGTGACGCTGTGCATCATCATCGCGAGCACCCCGCCTATGGTGAGCCCGACCAGCCCCCAGCGGCTCCATTCTCCCATCAGCTCGCCCGCCACCAGCGGCATGAGCGGCTTTGCCAGCGCGAGCTCGATAATGCCGAACAGCATCGCGAAGGCGAACTTGTCATAGGGCCGCGATTCGCTTCGGGCCGCGGTCGATTTCAGAAACTCTTCGAACAGTACGAACAGCAACAGGATGCCGACGACAGCTATCGGGCCCATCATCACGATCGGCAGGAGCAATTGGGGCGGCGCGATGATCGGGATGATGATCATCAGCGCGGTCGGAAGCAGGAAGATGACCACCGACTTGCGCAGGATCGGACCAAGGCGCGGATTACCGAGCATCAGCGCGAGCCACAGCAGCAGCGACACAAGGCCGCTGGCAAACAATGTCAAAGCGAGAAGAGCCCCCGAACTCACCGCCGACAGCATAAGCGCGGCAGGACCGCGGTCAATCGCTCCTGCTGACTGCGGCCGCGCATGACACGATCGGCATTACGGGAAGAAAAGCGATTTAGTTGAGGGCTATGCGTTCGGGGCTGCCCGTGCTTATTACACCATTATGGCGGTACCAGCGGGGGTCCCAGACCATAGGGACGATCTGGACGAGCGAATCGCGCGACTGACTCCGCGCGAGAAGGAATGTTTGCGTCTCGTCGCTGCGCCGATGCGGACGCACGAAATCGCCCATCAGCTCGGCCTCTCGCCCGCCACCGTCGACACCTACATCTCCTCGGCGTTCAAGAAGCTCGGGACCAGCGACCGGGGCACCGCCGCGCGCCTCCTGATCGGCCACGAACGCCTATCTGAAAAAACCCGATCCGAATTTCCGGGCGTAGACGAAGCGCCCCCATCCAGCGTCATTCCTGTCCCGGCGCCACGGTTTCCGTTTCCGTGGCCGAGCCGGGGGAGGCCACGAAATGACCTGACGACGCCGCAGCTGATCGTCGCGATCCTTATCGCGACCGCGATCCTGCTGGGGGTCGCAACGCTTTACATCGCTGCGCTGGTCGCCCTCGGCGCCAGCGTCTGACGCGAAAAGTCTAAGCACATCGAGAAGCTCCGCCACTGGCGGGGCCTGGGAGCCTGCCATGCCGACGCAGAAGATCGCCGCCGCACGCGCCATCGCCAAAGCCCTTCGGCCGTCCGAGGACACGATCGACAGTTCGATCGTCCGCACCGCCAATCTGATCGCCACGATCGCCGGAGCGCGGCTGGAAAGCGGCGTCGCGGCCGAGGTCGGGCACGAGGCGTTCATGCACGCCAGCGCAAGCCTCCACGCTTTGTCCGACGCGCGCGACCATGTCATCGCCTGCCATCGCGAACTCGCCAGCACCCGCGACGTGCAGGGCATCGACCCCGGTGAAGCGGGCTGCACGCTGAAGGTCGCCGAGCGCCGGCTCGGCCTCGTTCACGCGCGCGCCGCTTGACCGCGCGCCAACGTCATGGTCGCATGATGCAGTGCTGCTCCTCTATGCATCCCTCGTCGTCTACCTCACCGTGCTGGTCGTGGTGCTGTGGGTGGCCTTCGCGCGCGGCGACGGCGACACCCGCCTGGCGGCGTGGGTCACGATCGGCGGAGTCGCGGCGACACAGCTCGCCTGGGCGATCGGCCCGCGCTGGACCGCCTTCGATCCGGGCATCATGCTCGTCGATGCCGGCATGGTGCTGGGCTATTTCGCCGTCGCCCGCCGCTCCAGCCGCTGGTGGCCGATATGGATGACCGCGGCGCAACTCTCCGCCATGCTTACCCATCTGGCCCCGCTTGCGGCACCGGGCGCGATGCTTCGGCTGTACCAGCTCTCGCAGCCGGCCTGGATGTTCCTGGTGCTGGGGATGATCGCACACGGCAGTTTGCGGCGGCCACGGCCGCAGAGCGCGCCCTTGCCGAGTTCGCCAGACGGGCAACCGCCTTCCCCGAGGTGAAGGACGAGGCCGATTGGGCAATCGTGCTGGTCCTGGTCGCCGGCCTGAAGCGGGCCCGGCCGGTGACGGTGGGCGACGCCTGCATCGGCTCCGGCGCCCCGGACACCACCGCTTTGCGCCGGATTCGCCGGCTGGACCAGGCCGGCATCCTGCGGCGCGCGCCGGACCCCGACGATGGCCGCCGCTCGCTTTTGTGGCTGACCAATCAGGCCGAAGCCAGGCTGCTCGACTACCTTGCCTGAGGGCGGCGCTTCGGCAAAAGTCGCGGGCCGCCGGGTATGCCGCGCTTGCGTCATCGCCTACACTCCTGGCCGTGCCCGTCGCCCGCCTCAGCCTGACCGATTTCCGTTCCTACGCCGATCTGGTGATCGAGCCGGGGCCCGGCCTCGTCATCCTCACTGGCGAGAATGGCGCGGGCAAGACCAACATCCTTGAGGCCGTCTCCCTGCTGGCCCCCGGCCGCGGCCTGCGCGGCGCCGCGCTCGGCGAGATGGCGCGCAGCAACGGTCCCGGCGGCTTCGGAGTCGCCGCCCAGCTCGATCAGACCGCCTTGGGCACCGGCACGCTCGCCGCAGCGCCGGACCGTCGCCTGGTCCGCATCAACGGCGCCGCCGCCGCCGCCAATTCCCTTAGCGAATGGCTCTCCGTGCTCTGGCTGACCCCGGCCATGGACCGGCTGTTCATCGAAGGCGCGTCCGGCCGCCGCCGCTTCCTCGACCGGCTGACCCTGGCCCTGCACCCCAGCCACGCCACCCACGCCGCCCGCTATGACGCCGCGATGCGGGCCCGCAACAAATTGCTCGGCGAGGATGGTCCGCCCGACCCGGCCTGGCTGGACGCGCTGGAGCATCGCATGGCCGAACATGGCGCGGAGCTCGCCCTTGCCCGCACCGACACCGTCGCCGCTTTGTCGGCCGGCCTCGCGCAAGCGCCCGAAGGCCCCTTCGCCCGCGCCGCCATCGCGCTTGAAGGCGGTGACGCGACCGATCTCGCCACCGCCTTGCGCCAGGGCCGCGCCCGCGATGCCGCCGCCGGCCGCACCCTAATCGGCCCGCACCGCACCGATCTGGTCGTCACCCACGAAGGCAAGCAGCAGCCCGCCGCCCGCGCCTCCACCGGCGAGCAGAAGGCGCTGCTGCTGAACCTGATCCTCGCCCATGCCGAATTGGTCCGCGATCGCAGCGGCCGCCCGCTCATCCTCCTGCTCGACGAAGTCGCCGCCCATCTCGATCCGGCCCGCCGCGCCATCCTGTTCGATCGGCTCGCGGCCACGGGCGGGCAGGTCTGGATGACCGGCACGGAGCCGGCCTTGTTCGACAGTGCACCACAGGCCGGCCGCTATCGCGTGACCGGCGGACGGATCGAATCCGCCTAAGGCAGGTTAACCCGACAAAGGGAGCCCCATGCCGCGCAAGACAGCCGCCCGCCTCGACGTTCGCACTGCCCGGCCCGCCGATATTGCGGGCATTCTCGCCCTGATCGCGAAGGTTTATCCCGGCCAGGACAATTACACCGCCGGCATGGTGCGCGGCCAGATCAACAACTTCCCCGAAGGCCAGTTCGTCGTCGTCTACGAAGACGAGGTGGTCGGCTATTGCGCCGCCTCGCGGATCGACGAGGACGTCGCACTGGGTCCGCACGATTGGGCGTCAATCAGCGGCGGCGGTTTTGGCAGCCGCCACGATCCGACCGGCGACTGGCTGTACGGCTATGAACTGGCGGTCAGCCCCCGTCACCGCGGCCTGCGCATCGGCAAGAGGCTCTACGAGGCGCGGCGGGCTCTGGCCGAACGGCTCGAGTTGCGGGGCATCGTCTTCGGCGGTCGCATGCCCAATTATCGCCGCAACGCGAAGAAGGTCGACGGTCCCGCCGATTATGTCGAGCAAGTGCGCGAGGGCAAATTGCGCGATCCCGTCGTCGGCTTTCAGATCGCCAATGGCTTCACGCCGATCGGCGTGTTGCAGGCCTATCTGCCGTCCGACTCCGCCTCGATGGGCTTCGCCGCGCACATGGTCTGGCGCAATCCTTATGTGGATCCCGGCGAAAGGCCCAAATTCCACGTTCCGCGCGGCGTCGAAAGCGTGCGCCTCGCCACCTGCCAGTTTCAGGCGCGCCAGGTCGGCGATTTCGCCGAATTCGTCCGCAACGTGGAATATTTCGTCGATGTCGCCTCCGGCTATCGCGCCGATTTCATCGTCTTCCCCGAATTGTTCACCCTGTCGCTCCTGTCCTTCGAGACCGAGACCCTTACGCCGGCAGAAGCGATCGACCGCCTGACCGAGCATCGCGAGCCGGTGGTCAAGGAACTCTCCCGCATGGCGCTGCGCTACAACATCAACATCGTCGGCGGTTCCCACCCGACCCGAACCGACGATGGCGACATCCAGAACGTCGCCTATGTCTGCCTGCGCGACGGCTCGATCCACGCTCAGGAGAAAATCCATCCGACCCCGAACGAAGCTTATTGGTGGCGGATCAAGGGCGGCGACAGCGTCGACGTGATCCAGACCGACGTCGGGCCGATCGGCGTGCTGATCTGCTACGACAGCGAATTCCCCGAGCTCGCCCGCCGCCTGGTCGACGAAGGCGCGCGGATCATCTTCGTGCCCTTCTGCACCGACAACCGGCAGGGCTACATGCGCGTGCGCTATTGCTCGCAGGCGCGCGCCATCGAAAACCAATGCTTCGTGGTGATGAGCGGCAATGTGGGCAATTTGCCGAACGTGGACAATATGGACGTGCAATATGCCCAGTCCTGCATCCTCACCCCCTGCGACTTTCCGTTCGCCCGCGACGGCATCGCAGCGGAATCGAGCGAGAATATCGAGACCCTGACCATCGCCGACGTGAATCTGGCCGATCTCACCTGGGCGCGGGCGGAGGGGACCGTCCGCAACCTCACCGACCGGCGGTTCGACCTCTACCGGATCAACTGGACCCGGTCGCCGCGCGGCGGCTCGCAGGCACCGCGGGGCCGCCCGACGCAGCAGCATGGTCCGGGCGGCGGCTAGACACGCCAATGCGCGTCACGTCTGGAAGCTGATCTCCAGCGTGCGGGTCGCGCTGAACGGCGCGCGGAAGCCGCCGCCTGCCTGCGCCCGCAGATCGTAAATGCCGTAGGGCGTCACCAGCCCGGCCCGCGACAGGCCGCCCGCCGGATCGATCGCCACCACGCGCAATTCCCCGTCGGCGCTCTGCATCCCGCCATCGAGCATCGCCTTCAGCGCACCGGTCGCCTCGATCCGCCCGACGCACAGGCCATTCTCGCTGGCAAAGCGCGCAGTGCCGCTCACCGCCTCGCCATTGAACGTGCCGCTATAGCGCTGCGCTGAGACCGGGCAGGCGGCGGCGACTAGATTTGCCGGGGTGGCGCGATGCGGCGCGGCGAGCATCTGCGCGCTCCCCTCGATCGCCGACACCCATGAGGCGTTGGAGAGCAGGCTCACCGCCGTCTTCTCCGCTCGCCACAGCACCAAAGCGCTGCGCGCCCCGGTCGCATTGCCGGCATGATGGGCGATCGCCCCGCCATCCGCATCCGTCCCCAGCCGCCAGCCGAAGCCGAGCTTGAACTCGCGGTCACTTACCTCATTGCCGTCATTCAGCCGCACCGGCCGCAACATCATGTCGAAGGTCGCGGCGCGGACGATCCGGTCCTGGGTCATCAGCCCGCCGAAGGTCGCCAGCGCCGACGGCGTCGCCGCCATGCCGCCGCCGCCCCAGGTGTAACTGAAATCGTTCGGCCGCGCCCGGCCCGCCTGCCGCGCGGTGAATTCGTACGGCCGCGCCGCATTTTCGTTCGGCCCGTCGGCGACGTCGCGCATCACCGCCAGCCCCGGCGTCACCTCGCGCGTCACATAATCGGGGAACAGCATTCCTGCCTGTTCCTCCACCATCGCGCCGAGCAAGGTGTAGCCCCAGGAGGAGTAGCTGTAGCCCGCGCCGGGTGCACCGATCTGCGGCTGCGCCTCGAAGATCGCCACCGCCGCCCGCGAGGTCGGGTAGTGAGTCTGGCCGAGGTTGGTGAAATCCTGCGGGGCATAATGCGGCAGCCCGGAAATATGCGCCGCCAACTGCCGCGCGTTCATCGGCGCCCAGTCGTTGCGCAGCCAGGGCAGCACGCTCGTCACCGGCGCATCGAGATCCAGCCGGCCCTGTTCGGCCAGCTTCGCCGCCGCGGTCGCCGCCAGCAGCTTGGAGACGCTGGCCAGCCGGAAGATCGTGTCGGCCGTCACCGGCAGCCCCCCCTCGACATCGCGCAGCCCAGCCGATCCACGCCAGACGATCCGGTCGTCCCGCCACACCGCAGCACCGAATCCCGGCACCCCCGAGACCGCAACGAGATCGTCCAGCATCCTCTGCGAAAGCTCGGCGGAGGGTGGCGCGGCGAGCGCCGGCGCGGCGGCGGCAAAGGCGGTGACCAGCAGGATCGGACGGAGCGATGAAAGCGACACGGGACCTCCAGTCATTTCGGGCGCACAATAGTTTGGCCGCGCGTCGATCGCGCAAGTGGAGGGCCGCATCGAAGCGGCAAAGCGGGCGATCCGCGCGCCAGTCCGCGCCGCAACCGGCCCGGGCGATTTTCCTGCCGGATAGCGGCCATGCTATGCTCGCGGACCGGCTCTTTCACAGCGCATTTTTCCCCGGTCTTGGGCTGCCCCGGCGCAAACAGCGCCTGACCGTGAACTTCGTGAACTTCTCCACCGTGAAGGCGTCCATTTTCCTCGCCTTTCCGCCTTTGTCTTCCTATATGATGGACTATGGCAACTTCCCCCAATGAGAGCAGCTACGGCGCCGATTCCATCAAGGTGCTGAAGGGGCTGGACGCGGTCCGCAAACGGCCCGGAATGTATATCGGCGACACGGACGACGGTTCGGGCCTGCACCACATGGTGTTCGAGGTGTCCGACAATGCGATCGACGAGGCTTTGGCCGGTCATTGCGACCGAATCCTGATCACGCTCAATGCCGACGGCTCGGTCAGCGTCGAGGATAATGGCCGCGGCATCCCGACCGGCATCCATGCCGAGGAAGGCGTGTCGGCGGCCGAGGTCATCATGACCCAGCTCCATGCCGGCGGTAAGTTCGAGAATAGCTCGGACGAAAATGCCTATAAGGTGTCCGGCGGCCTGCACGGCGTCGGCGTCTCGGTGGTGAATGCGCTCAGCGAATGGCTTGAGCTGACCATCTGGCGCGACGGCATCGAACATTGGATGCGCTTCGAACATGGCGACGCGGTTGCGCCTCTGGTCGAGCGCGGCCCGGCTGGCGAAGGCCGCAAGGGCACGCGGGTCACCTTCCTGCCCTCGACCGACACGTTCAAGAACGTCACCGAATTCAACTGGGACACGCTCGAGCATCGCTTCCGGGAGCTCGCCTTCCTGAACTCCGGCGTCCGCCTCCTGCTCGTCGACGCGCGTCACGAGGAAGAGAAGCAGGTCGAATTGTTCTACGAAGGCGGCATCGCCGCGTTCGTCCGCTATCTCGATCGCGCCAAGACGCCGATCGTGCCGGATCCGCTCGCGATCAGCGGCCAGCGCGACGATATCGGCATCGACGTCGCGCTCGAATGGAATGATTCCTATTACGAAAACGTCCTGTGCTTTACCAACAACATCCCGCAGCGTGACGGCGGCACCCACCTCGCCGCCTTCCGCTCGGCGCTCACCCGCACGCTCAACAATTTCGCCGAGCGCTCCGGGGCGCTGAAGCGCGAGAAGGTCAATCTGACCGGCGAGGATATGCGCGAGGGCCTGACCGCGATCGTCTCGGTCAAGCTGCCCGACCCCAAATTCGGCAGCCAGACCAAGGACAAGCTCGTCTCGTCCGAAGTGCGCCAGCCGCTGGAAAGCCTGATCGCCGACAAGCTCGCCGAATGGCTCGAGGAAAATCCCGCTGTCGCCAAGGCAGTCGTGCAGAAGATCATCGACGCCGCCGCCGCCCGCGAAGCCGCCCGCAAGGCGCGCGAGGCTAGCCGCAAGTCGGTGATGGGCGTCGCGTCGCTGCCCGGCAAGCTGGCCGATTGTCAGGAAAAGGACCCGGCCAAGTCGGAACTGTTCCTGGTCGAGGGTGACTCGGCCGGCGGCTCCGCCAAGCAAGGCCGCGACCGCCATTATCAGGCGATCCTGCCGCTGCGCGGTAAAATCCTGAACGTCGAACGGGCCCGTTTCGACCGCATGCTGTCATCGAAGGAAGTCGGCACGCTCATCCAGGCGATGGGCACCGGCATCGGCCGCGAAGACTTCAACATCGACAAGCTTCGCTATCACAAGATCGTCATCATGACCGACGCCGACGTCGACGGCGCGCACATCCGCACGCTCTTGCTGACCTTCTTCTACCGGCAGATGCCCGACATCATTGAGCGCGGACACCTCTTCATCGCCCAGCCGCCGCTCTACAAGGTCGCGAAGGGCCGGTCCGAGGTCTACCTCAAGGACAATGCCGCACTCGACGATTATCTCGTCGAGGCCGGGATCGACACGCTGCGGCTGCAGACCAATGACGGCCCGCTGTTCGGCGAGGCGCTGCGCAAGCTGATCGAGCATAGCCGCCGGATGAAGGCGCTGATGGCCTATGTCCCGCGCCGCTACGATCCCGCGATCATCGAGGCGCTGGCGCTGAACGGCGCGCTCGATCCGAAGCTGGAGCAGAAGGGCCGCGGCGAGGCGCTGACCCGGACTGCCGCCTGGCTGAACGCCGTCGATGAGGAAGGTCAGTGGACCGCCATTCCGGGTCAGGACGGCAACATCCTCCTCTCCCGCCTGTGGCGCGGAGTCACCGATCACCATGTGATTGACCACAAATTCCTGGTCAGCGCGGAAGCCCGCAAGCTGCACACCCTGACCGGCGAACAGGCCGACGCTTATGCCGCACCGGCGCGTCTGGTGACCGCCAGGACCAGCGCCCCGGCGCAGGCGGAAGCGGTGGAAGCCGTGGATGCCGAAGCGGACGAGACGGAAGCTGAGGACATCGCGCCGGTTTCCACGAAGGGCACTTTGGTTACCCGCCCGTCCGAATTGCTGGAAGGCATCTTCGCCGCCGGCCGCAAGGGCCTCAGCGTGCAGCGCTACAAGGGCCTCGGCGAGATGAACGCCGATCAGCTCTGGGAAACCACTTTGGACCCGGAAAATCGCGCCATGCTCCGGGTCGAAATCTCCCAGGCCGACGTCGCCGACGAAATCTTCACCCGCTTGATGGGCGATGTCGTCGAACCCCGCCGCGACTTCATTCAGGAGAACGCCCTCAACGTGGCCAATCTCGATGTCTGACAAGCTTTTCGACATCCACGTCCGGCTGTCGGACGAGCCCGGCGCGCTCGGCTGCTTCGGCGAGGCGCTGGGCCGCGCCGGGGTCAGCCTGGAAGGCGGCGGCGTGTTCGCGATCTCCGGGGTCGGCCACGCCCATTTCCTGATCGCCGATGGCGAGGCCGGAAGGGCCGCCGCAATCGCTGCGGGCCTCGACGTCGTGGCGGTGCGCGAAGTCCTGGTCCGCAAGCTCGCTCAGGGCCGTCCGGGCGAGCTTGGCCGGCTCGCGGCCGCTTTGGGCGCGGCCGGGATCAACATCATCACCCAATATAGCGACCACGATAATCAGCTGATCCTGGTCGTCGACGATCCCGTCCGGGCGGACGAAGTCACCCGCGAATGGGACCCTAAGCGCGCCTGAACCAGCGCCCGGCGAGCTTCGCCCTTCTGTCCACATCCTCGTCCCTGATCCGCAGCCACATCGCCGCCATCAGGCTGAACACGCCGAACAGGAACAGGCCGGCCGCGACCACCGGGAACACCCATTCCCGCTGCGCGATCACGTCGAGCGCGCTGTCGAAGCCCAAGGGCCGGTCGCCCCAGCCGATCGCCACGGCCAGCACCTGCCAGCCGATCACCACGAAGACGATGCCTCGGGCCAGATAGCCCACCGTCCCGGCGAAGCGGGCGAAGCGCGGCTGGCGCGCGTGCAGGAAGCGCATGAAGGCGCCGCGCAGCCCGATCAGGCATTGGCCGACGCCGGTGATGATGATGATCACCCCGACCGCGCCGACCAGCCACAGGCCGCCAGGCCAGGCTGCGGCGGTGCTCGCGGCCGCTTCCTCCTGCCCGTCCGTCCCAGCGCTCCCGGATTCGGCGATCAGGATCGCGCCCGCGCAGAGCAGCCAGTGGCCGAGCCCGCTCACCACCAGCCCGATGCGGGTGATGATGCCGTAGATCGAGCGGCCCTCGTCATCGAGATCGAGGATGCCGCCGATCAGCCGCCACAGGCCATAGCCGAACAGGCCGACGGCGAGCGCGATGATCAGCACCTGGCCGAACGGCGCGTCGCGCAGCCGCTCCATCACCGTCGCGGCATGGGTTCCGTGCGTCGTCGCCAGCGCGAAATAGCCGAGCGCCAGATAGACGACGCCGCGCGCCGCGAAGCCGGCACGGGCATAAGGTTCGAGACGCAGGAGCCGTTGCACCGCCGCACCCTAGGGGCGTGGCGGTGCAAGCGGAAGGCGGCGCAATGACTTAGCGGGACGCCCGCGCGCCGCCGGCCTCCGCGCTCTGGGTCAGCTGCACGAACTCGCGCCGCCACCAGTCACTCAGGTTCGCCCGCTGCGCCAGCGCGCGTACGTCGGCGAAGTTGAAGCGGCCCATATTGGTGTCGCCGCGCAAAAGCTGGCCGTAGGCCGCGACCGCGACGGCGAAGGCGGTGTCGCCGCGCGGGGCCTGGGCGGAGCGGATCGCGCTGGCCGACAAAGGCTGCTCGATCAGTCGGCTCTCATTCTGCCCCGGCAATTTGTAGCGCAGCCGCAGGTGCGCCATCTCGCCCACCTGGGCCGGCGGCGCGGGACGGCGATTGCCCTCGTAACGCCGGTCCGGCAGCCAGCCGCGCCCGCCTGCCGGGACGATTTCGTAAAGCGCCGTCACCTGGTGGCCGGCGCCGATATCGCCGGCATCGACCGCATCGTTGGCGAAATCCTCTTCGCGCAGCGCCCGGTTCTCGTAACCGATCAGCCGATATTCGGCGACCTGCGCCGGATTGAACTCGACCTGGATCTTCACGTCCTGGGCGATGGTGAACAGGGTGGAGCTCAGCTCCTGGCTGAGCACCTTCTGCGCCTCGCGAGGGCTGTCGATATAGGCGTAATTGCCGTTCCCCTTGTTGGCGACCTGCTCCATCATCGCTTCATTGTAATTACCGGTGCCGAAGCCGAGCGCGGTCAGTTGCACGCCGGTGCGCCGCTCCCGCTCGACCATGTCGATGATCGCCTCATTGTTGCTGAGGCCGACGTTGAAATCGCCGTCGGTCGCCATGATCACGCGGTTGATGCCGCCCTCGATCATATTCTCCCGCGCGGTGCGGTACGCCAGCGTCATGCCCTGCGCGCCGGCGGTCGAGCCGCCCGCCTGCAACCGGCCCAAGGCCTCGACCACGCGGCGCGGATCGCTGGTCGGTTCGAGCACGCGGCCCGCGGCGCCCGAATAGACCACGATCGAAACCCGGTCGCGCGGGTTCATCTGCTCGGCGACCAAGGCCAGCGAGCATTTCACCAGAGGCAATTTGTCGCGGCTGAACATCGATCCCGAAACGTCGACCAGAAAGACGAGGTTCGCCGCCGGCCGCTCGCGGGCCGCGACGTCATAGCCGCGCAGGCCGACCCGCAGCAGCCGAGTCTCCGGATTCCACGGCGTCGTCGTCACATCGGTGCTGATCGAGAAAGGCCGCGAGCGGTCATTGGGCCGCGGATAATCGTAGCGGAAATAGTTCATCATCTCCTCGGTCCGCACCGCAGCCTGCGGCGGCATGCGGTTGTCGTTGAGGAAACGGCGGACATTGGCGTAGCTGCCCGTGTCCACATCGACTCCGAAGGTCGAGACCGGCTCGTCGGCCACCGCGCGGACCGCGGCGACTTCCTCGCCATCATAACGTTCGCGGTCGCGCGGATCGGGCCGAGGCTGCGGATACGGCCCCGGGCGCGGGATGCGGCCGCCGGTCACCGCCCTCTGTTCCGCCATCTGCGACGGCGCATAGGAAGGCGGCGGTGGTGGCGAGGGCGGCGACGCCATCACATTTCGCGAAGGCGCAACGCCGCCGGAAAAGCCCATTCGCTGGTTCGCATAATAATCGCGCGAATCCTCGTCGAGATAGCGGGCGCAGATCCGGTCCGGATCGCTGCCGCGCCGCTCGGCGGCAGGCTGGGCCGGCGCGGGCGCGGTGAAGGGCGCAGGCGCGCTGCCGGTCATAACAAGCGCGGTCATGGTGACGAACATGATGGTACGCATCGTCGGATTCTCCCCAAGCGATCGATGTAACATCATCACATCACTCGGGGCGTGAACCGCGTCTGAACGCGGAAAAATCGGCCGGCGGCTGAGCCGCTAGGGAAAAAGTAAGCGTCGCCAGCTATTGGATCGGCAAGATCAGCAGAGGCCCGGCCGCAGATGAACGAGTTTCGCTCCGCCCTGAAGAATGGCGACCTGGCCAAGGCGATGTCGCCAATCGCGGCCGACAAGGATCGCCGTCGCAAGGTCGAAAAGGGCCTGGCGAGCGTGCTGATCCCGCGCACCGAACGGCGCGCCACCAACCAGCGTCGCGAGGAACGCTATCGCGGCATCGTCGAACGGGCGGGCCTGACCTTCCGGGGCAAGACCTTGCTCGCCAAGGTGGTCAACATCTCCGAAAGCGGGCTGATGATCGAAACGCCGATCGTCCCCCGGATCGGCGAAGAGCTTGCGGTGGAATTCGAAGGCTTCGAACCGCTGACCGGCATCGTCCGCTGGGTCCGCGATGGCCGCTTCGGTCTCGACCTCGGCGAAGGCGCCATTTCGCTCGGCTGATCGCTCCGCGCTGGCGGCGCCGGTCCCGCCGCGTTACAAACAAAGCGTGAACGAAGACGAGCCTGCTCCCCCGCCGCGCAAGATCATCCACGTGGATATGGATGCCTTTTACGCCAGCGTGGAGCAACGCGACGACCCGTCGCTGCGCGGCAAGCCGGTCGCGGTCGGCGGCGGCTCGGAACGCGGCGTGGTCGCGGCTGCCAGTTACGAGGCGCGCACCTTCGGGGTGAAATCGGCAATGGCCTCGGTCACCGCACGGCGGCGCTGCCCGGACCTGATTTTCGTCAAGCCGCGCTTCGAGGTCTATCGCGCCGTCTCGAACCAGATCCGCTCAATCTTCCTCGATTACACGCCTCTGGTGGAGCCATTGAGCCTCGACGAGGCCTATCTCGACGTCACCGAGGATCTGAAGGGCATCGGCATCGCCACTCGCATTGCCGAGGAAATCCGCGCCCGGATCAAGGCGGACACCGGCCTAACCGCCAGTGCCGGGGTCAGTTACAACAAGTTCCTCGCCAAGCTCGCGTCGGACCAGAACAAGCCCGACGGCCTGTGCGTCATCACCCCCGGCAAGGGCCCCGCTTTCGCCCAGTCGCTGCCGGTCCGCCGCTTCCACGGCGTCGGCCCGAAGACCGCGGAGAAAATGGCGCGGCTCGGCATCGTCACCGGCGCCGATCTGGCCGCGCACAGCCTGGAATGGCTGCAACGCCATTTCGGCAGCTCCGGGCCTTATTATTTCAATCTCGCCCGCGGCATCTGCCACCGCACGGTCAAGCCCAACCGCGAGCGCAAGTCGATCGGCGCCGAGGACACCTTCTTCACCGATCTGACCGATCCGGAAGTGATGGCGACCGAATTGGCGCGGATCGCCGACACGATCTGGGGCCGGATCGGCGAACGGCCGATCGCCGGGCGGACGGTGGTGCTGAAGATGAAATATCGCGACTTCCAGATCGTCAGCCGCTCCTACTCCCGCCCCCAGCCCGTCCGCGATCGCGACGACTTCCTGGCGATCGGGTTGAAGCTGCTGGAGCGGCTGGTGCCGGTGGTGAAGCCGGTGCGGTTGCTCGGGCTGACCCTGTCCAGCCTGTGCGAGGACGAGCAAACGGTGGAAGCCGAGCCGGCTTTATTGCTCTAGCCGCGCCCGCATCAGGCCGCGCAGGGCATTGCCGATCAGGAAGCCGCCGGCCAGATCTTCGACCCGCAGTTCCGCCTCGACGGCCCGTCTCTCGGCCAGCAGGATTTCGCGCAGGATGCCGGGCAGCAGGCCGCGCGACAGCGGTGGGGTCAGCAGCCGCCCGTCCCGCTCGACGAACAGGCTGGTGTAACTGCCCTCGGTCAGAAAGCCCTCGGGGTCGGTGAACAAAACTTCAAACGCGCCGGCATCCTTCCGGGCGACATCGTAAAAGCCCCGGTCGCTCGTCTTGTACCGCAGCCGGAAATCGTGCGGCGAAACGGGCAGCGGGACCACCGCCACCGCGACCGGCTCCGCCGGCGCTTCCGGCAAGGGCGTAACCTCCACCGCGATGGCGCCGCCGCGCGAGAGCAACAGCCGCACCTTGCCCGGGCCGAAGCCGAAGGTCGCCGCCTGCAATTCGTTGCGCGCATCGTGCCGGTCGAAGCGGAAGCCGAGCGCGTCGGCGCTGGCCTTCAGCCGGTCGAGGTGGCGCTCCAACTCGACCACGCCGTCATGCGGATCGTGCCGCATCGTCTCGATCAGGTCGAAGCGACGCCGGGTCGCGGTGAACAGCCCCTTGGCCGCGCATTCACGCCATTCGTCTGCCGTTTCGCTGTCGGCAACGATGCCGGAGCCGAGCCCGAGCCTTGCCGTCTGATCGCCCTCGCGCATCACCATCGAACGAATGGCGACGTTGAAGGCCGCATCGCCATTCGCCGCGATCCGCCCGATCGAGCCGCAATAGATGCCGCGCGGCGCAATCTCCTGTTCTGCGATGATCTCCATCGCCCTGATCTTCGGCGCGCCGGTGATCGAGCCGCAGGGGAAGATGGCCCGGATGACATCGACCGCGCCCAGGCCGTCCTGCACGTCGCCGGTGACGGTCGAAACCAGCTGATGCACCGTCGGATAGGTTTCGACCGTGAACAGGTCGGGCACCTTCACGCTGCCGGCCTTCGACACCCGCGACAGATCGTTGCGGAGCAGATCGACGATCATCAGATTTTCGGAGCGCTGCTTGGGATCGGCGGCCAGCTCGGCAATGTTCGCCGCATCCTTCTCGGCCGTCGCCCCACGCGTCGCCGTTCCCTTCATCGGCCGGGTCGTCACCCGCTGCCCTTCCAGCGTGAAGAACAGCTCCGGCGAGAAGGACAGGATCCAATGCTCGCCGGTGAAGACCAATGCGCCATGCCCCATCCGGGCCCGCGTCCGGAGCGCCGCATAGATGGCGAGCGGATGCCCAGCGACCGGCACGTCGGCCGGGAAAGTGTAATTGGCCTGATAGATGTCGCCGGCCAGGATATGCTCGTGCAACGTGGCCAGCGCCGTCTCATAGGCGTCGCGCTCGATCCGCGGCCGTGCCGCTCCGGCCGCAGCGCCGGCGGGATCGGGCAGCCAGGCCGCGGCAGCGACCTCCTCAACCCGCTCGAACGCGCCGAACCAGAGCAGAGGCGAACCATCGGGATCGGCGTCGCGGGCGAGCGGCGCGAGCTTCGGCTCCAGCGCCAGCCCAGCTTCATAGGCAATGAAGCCGGCAACCTCACCCACGCCGCGCAGTCGCTCGAGCGCCGGCGCGACCTCACCGGGCGTCCGCGCCTCTATGATCTGGTTTGGCTCGCTCAGCAGCGTCGCCCGACCGCCGTCGCGGGCGTCGTCCAGCAGCACGAACGGGCGGTCGATCCTCACGCGGGGACCGATGGAGCGGTGCCCGCGCTTTGTCGAGCCGCCGATTGCGAGCCAGCACTGTGCTGGCTAAGCATGACACCGAAAAACAAAGAGGGGATCATCATGCGCCTGAAGCTGCTCACCACCTGCCTGTTCCTGCCGGCGCTTGTGGGGGTGGCTCATGCGCAGCAACCCACGACCCCCGCCGCGCCAGCCGCCCCGCGCATGGTCGAAAAACCCGCCGGATTGACCGCTGACGGCATTCCGGGCGTTCCCGTCGACCTCGCCGAGCGCACCCGGCCCTATATGGAATTCCGCACGGCCGGCTTTACCAGCTGGAACCCGCGCGACCGGTCGATGACCATCTCCACCCGCTTCGGCAACACCAGCCAGATTCACAGCGTCGCCGCGCCGATGGGCGACCGCCGCCAGATTTCGTTCGAGGCCGAACCGGTTGGCGGCGGCTGGTCCCCGACCGGCGACGTGCTGCTTGTCCAGAAGGACATTGGCGGCAACGAATTTTATCAGATCTACACGCTCGCCAACGGCCGGCTGAACCTGCTGACCGACGGCAACAGCCGCAACGCGATGAACGCGTGGAGCCATGACGGGCGCTGGATCGCCTACACCTCCACCCGCCGCAACGGCACCGACAATGACATTTACGTGATGGACCCGCGCGATCCGTCCACCAGCCGGCTGGTCGCGCAGGTGAGCGGCGGCGGCTGGGGCGTACAGGATTTCCATCCGGACGGGCGCCGCGCCGTGGTCGGCGAGTATCTCTCGATCACCAAATCGAACCTGCACATGCTGGACCTCACCAGCGGCCAGATGACCCCGATCGGCGATCACAGCCAGGCCGTCTCCTATGGCGGCGCGGAATTCGCCCGCGACGGCACCTTGTGGGCGACGTCGGACGAGGGCTCGGAATTCCAGCGGCTCGGCACGATCGACCTCGCCACCGGCCGCTTCCGTGCCGTCGTCACCGACATCAATTGGGACGTCGAGAATTTCGACATCGCCGACGATGGCAGCTTCATCGCCTTCACCACCAACGAGGCCGGCCGCTCGAAGCTCTACATTCTCGATCCGCGCACCGGCCGACGCCGCAGCGTCGACACCATCCCAGCCGGCCTGATCGGCGGCCTGCGGATCGCGCCCTGGGGCGATATCGGCCTCACCCTCACCTCCGCGCGCAGCCCGGCCGACGCCTATTCGGTCAATCCGCAGACGCTGGCGCTGACCCGCTGGACGCAGAGCGAGACGGGCGGGCTCGACCCCAACGTCAATGTCGAGCCGGAGCTGATCGAAGTGCAGAGCTTCGATGGCGAGCGCGTCTCGGGCTTCCTCTACCGCCCCGATCCGCAGCGTTTCCCGGGCCCGCGCCCGCTGATCGTCAACATCCACGGCGGCCCGGAAGGCCAGTCGCGGCCCGGCTTCATGGGCCGCAACAATTATTTGCTGAACGAGCAGGGCATCGCCATCTTCTTCCCCAACGTCCGTGGCTCGACCGGCTTCGGCAAGCGCTTCGTCGCGCTCGATAACGGCGCGGCGCTGAGGGAGAATAGCGTGCTCGACATCGGCGCCTTCCTCGACCGGCTGGAGCGCGATCCGGCGATCGACCGCGCCCGCATCGCCGTCACCGGCGGCTCCTATGGCGGCTACATGTGCTACGCCTCGGCGATCCGCTACGGCACCCGTCTGCGCGGCGCCAATTGCGTCGTCGCCATCTCCAACTTCGTCACCTTCCTGGAGAATACGCAGAGCTATCGCCGCGACCTTCGCCGCGTCGAATATGGCGACGAGCGCGATCCGGCCGAGCGCGCCCGGCTGCTCGCCATCTCGCCGATGACCCGCTCCCGCGAGCTGACCATTCCGTTGATGGTGGTGACGGGGGCCAACGACCCGCGCGTACCGCAATCGGAAGCCGACCAGATGGTCGCCGCGGTCCGCGCCAATGGCCGCCCCGCCTGGCATCTGATCGGCGAGAATGAGGGCCACGGCTTCGCCAAGAAAGAGAACCAGGATTACAATTTCTGGGTCAACCTGATGTTCTGGCAGCAGCATCTGCTCGGCAACAGCGGCAGCGCCGCGCCGGCTCCGGCCAGCATGCCGCCGGGCGAACGCGGCCGCTAGCTCAGTCGACGCGCCGGGCGGTCCATGCGGGCTGCCCGGCCGCCGTCTGCATCCCGGCGTCACCCACGTCCACATTCAGCGCGAAGCTCTCGCCGGTCAGGCTGAGCGCCCGTCCCGACAAGCGGCCGGTCACCGGCAGCGACCGGCCTTCGCTCACCACCGTCCCGCTCACATTCTGGAAAAGCTGCTCCAGTTCGAGCGCGTGCAAGCGGCCGTCGGGCCCGGTCAGTTCCCAACTCCCGCCCGCCACCGCGGGCACCCGCCACAGGAAGATTCGGCGGCTGTCCAGTTCGTCCCGCGCATCCGGCTCCCAGTCGCCCATGTCGAAGGCGTGGCTGACCACGCGCGCGCCCGCCGGCAGCTCGGTCAGCAGCCGGGGCCGCAGGCGCAGGTTGATCCCCGGCAGCAGGTAGAGCGCGATCACGCTCGCCTCGAAGATCGGCGTTTCGAACAGATCCTGGCGGCGGAACGACACCCGCCCCTGCACCCCCGCATGACGCGCACCCGCACCGGCCTGCTGCAGCCGCATCGCGTCGAGATCGACGCCGAGCGCCCGCGCCCCGCGCCGCCCCGCGGCGATCGGGATACGCCCGTCGCCGCAGCCGAGATCGATCAGATAGTCTTGCTCGCCCACTTCGGCGAGATCGAGCATCTTCTCGACCAAATCCTCCGGCGTCGGCACGTAGGGCACCTCAAGCTCGCGGCGGCGCTGGGCCAGCAGGGGCGCCGCAGCACTTCCGGCGATGATCGCGAGCGCGGCGCGGCGACTGACCCGCGCTGTCATCGCACCATCCAGGCATAGAGGGCGCGCCCGTCCACCTGCTCCTCCCGGTCCGCCGGCCAGCCATGGATCGGCCAGGCATGGCTGACCACCCGGCTGCCCGGCGCCAGCTCGGTGCGCAGGCGCTGGCCCAGCAGGCGATTGGGCAGCGGCAACAGATAAAGCGTCACAATCGTCGCGCCCGTGAGATCGGTCGCGAACAGATCCTGCTGGTGAAAGGACACGCGCTCGGTGACGCCCGCCGCCTCCGCCCCGGCCCGGGCTTCGGCGATCCGTTTCGGGTCGAAGTCGATGCCGACCCCCTCGGCGCCGCGCAATGCGGCCGCGATGACGATCCGCCCGTCGCCGCAACCAAGGTCGGTCAGCCGATCACCCGGACCGCAGCCCGCCAGATCGAGCATCGGCTCGATCAACGCCGTCGGTGTTTGCCAATAAGGCGCGTCGCAATGGGTACCGGAAGCCGCGAACGGCCCGCGGACGGCGGTGCACAGACGGTCGGCAGGGTCAAACGCGGCAAGCTCCATCGCTCAAGGCCTAGCTGCCGGCGGACCGATGCGAAACCGACTTTGCTTGCATCGCCTGCGAGGCGCGACCATTTCACCGTCATGACCCAATCGATACCGCTCAAGGCGGCGATTATCCCGGTGACGCCGCTCCAGCAAAATTGTTGCCTGATCTGGTGCACAGAGACGATGCGCGGCGCCTTCACCGATCCCGGCGGCGACCTCGACCGGCTGAAGGATGCCGCCGCCAAGCAGGGCGTCACGATCGAGAAATTGCTGCTGACCCACGGCCATATCGATCATTGCGGCTCGGCCAAGATCCTGGCCGAGGAGCTTGGGGTGGAAATCGAGGGCCCGCACGAGGACGATCGTTTCTGGATCGACCGGCTGGACGATGACGGCCGCAAATATGGCATCATTGGCAAGCCGTTCGAAAGCGATCGCTGGCTGGTGAACGGCGATCAGGTCACCGTCGGCAACGTCGTGATGGATGTCTATCACTGCCCCGGCCACACGCCGGGCCACGTCATCTTCCACCACCCGGCGTCGAAACTCGCCATTGTCGGCGACGTGATCTTCCAGGGCTCGATCGGCCGCACCGATTTCCCGATGGGCAATTACCAGGATTTGATCGACGCGATCACCACGCGCCTCTGGCCGCTCGGCGACGACACCACCTTCGTCCCCGGCCACGGCCCGGTTTCGACCTTCGGCCGCGAGCGGCAGAGCAATCCGTTCGTCGCGGATAGGGTGCTGGCGAAGGCCTAGCCCTTGATGATCGGCGCCTGCTGACGCGCCGGGGCCGAACCCATTTCGGCGTAGGTCGTCGTGATCGCCCAGCCGGCGAGGCCGAGGAGGACCAGCCAGCTGCCGGCAATCCCGGCCATGCGCAGCGGCGACAATTTGTCCTTGTCCATGCCGAAGGCGTGGGCGATTCGGGCGAGAAAGAAGATGATCGTCGCGATCCACAGCGGCAGCGACCAGGCCCCGGCCAGTTCCAGCAGCACCAGCAGGACCAGGAAGAACGGCACATTTTCGATATAATTTGCGTGCGCGCGCATCCGCTTGAGCAAGGCGGGGCTGCCGCCATCGCCGTGCAATATCTGCTGCGACCGGCGCACCTGCGAGACGCGCAGGCTCAGCCAGATGTGCAGGAGAGCGGCGGCGCCCGCGGCGGTCAGCGAAATCGGCAGCAACATGGTCTTCGGTCCCCTTATTTGCGCCAACCTTGCATGCCGCCCCAAGCGCTTGCAACCGCCGCCGAAATTGCTATAGGCCACGGCCTTCCGCGCGCTACCGGACGAGCAGAGGGTAACGGACCATTTCCGTTGACCGATGCATCCGCGCTCGCCACATCCATTTGCTTGAGAGATAAGAGGCATAAGCCGCCATGGCCGTTCCCAAAAGAAAAACGACGCCGTCCAAGCGGGGCATGCGTCGCAGCCACGACGCCATCTCGCCGATGAGCTTCCAGGAATGCCCGAATTGTGGCGAACTGAAGCTGCCGCACAATCTGTGCCGCGCTTGCGGTCACTATAACGGCCGCGAAGTCCTCCCGACCGAGGCTTGAGCCCTGCCCGCGCGCATCGATCAGGGAGTGACCGGTTGATGAGCGGGCCGCGGATCGCAATCGACGCAATGGGCGGCGATCTGGGACCGGAAGCCACGGTCGCCGGAGCCGCGCGCGCGTACAAGCGCCGCGACGATCTGAGCTTCACCTTCTTCGGCGACGAGGCGCAGATCGCGCCTTTGCTGGCTGGCGAGTCCGCTTTGGCCGCGGTCAGCCGCACCGTGCATTGCGACGACGCGATCAAGGGCGACGAGAAGCCGACCCAGGCGATCCGCCGTGCCAAGACCACCTCCATGGGCCGCGCCATCGCGGCGGTGAAGGAAGGCGAGGCCGATGCGCTCGTCTCCGGCGGCAATACCGGCGCGCTGATGGCGATGTCGAAGATCGCGCTGCGCACTTTGAAGGGCATCGACCGCCCCGCCCTGGCCGGGCTGATGCCCTCGCTCGGCGACACCGACGCGGTGATGCTGGATCTCGGCGCCAACACCGAAGTCGACGTCACCAACCTCGTCCAGTTCGCCTTGATGGGCGCCGCCTATGCCCGCGTCGTGCTGGAGCTCGAGGAGCCGCGCGTTCGCCTGCTCAACATCGGCAGCGAGGCGCAGAAGGGCACGGACGATCTGAAGGATGCCGCCGCCCACCTGAAGGCCGCTGCGGATTCCCTGCGCATGCGCTTCGATGGCTTCATCGAGGGCAATCAGATTTCGCGCGGCGACGTCGACGTGATCGTCACCGACGGCTTTTCCGGCAATATCGCGCTGAAGACGATGGAGGGCACCGCCCGCTATATCGGCGATCTGATCCGCCGCGCCTTCGCCAATTCGATCCGCTCGAAAGTCGGCTTCGCCATCTCGCGGCCGGCGACGCAATTGCTGCGCCACCATCTCGATCCGAACAATCACAATGGCGGCGTCTTCCTCGGCCTCAACGGCCTGGTCGTGAAGAGCCACGGCAGCGCCAACGATATCGGCGTTGCCAACGCGATCCGGGTCGCGGCGCGGATGGTCCGGCAGGACCTGATTCGCCGCATCACCGAGGATCTGGCGCAGGTCGGCGGCGCGCCGGCCACAAAAGCGAGTGCATAAGATCATGAGTAAAGTGCGTCGTTCCGTCATTGCCGGCACCGGTGCGGCGCTGCCGCCGCGGCGGGTGACCAATGAAGAGCTGGCGCAGCAGGTCGACACGACCGACGAATGGATCGTCGAGCGGACCGGCATCCGCGCCCGCCACATCGCCGCCGATGGCGAGACCACTTCGACGCTCGCCACCGATGCGGCCCGCAAGGCGCTCGCCGCCGCTGGGATCGACGCCAGCCAGATCGGCCTGATCGTGCTTGCCACGGCGACCCCCGACCAAACGTTCCCGGCCAGCGCCACGCGCGTGCAGACCGCATTGGGCATCGACGATTGCATCGCCTTCGACGTCGCCGCCGTCTGCACCGGCTTCCTCTACGCGCTGTCGGTGGCCGACAATATGCTGAAGGGCGGCATGGCCGATCATGCTTTGGTAATCGGCGCAGAGACGTTCAGCCGAATCCTCGACTGGGAAGACCGCGCCACCTGCGTGCTGTTCGGCGACGGCGCCGGCGCGCTGGTGCTGAGCGCGCAGGAGACTGACGGTCAGGGCGTGCTCGCCACCCGTCTGCACGCCGACGGCCGGCACAATGATCTGCTCTATGTCGACGGCGGCGTCTCGACCACCGGCACGGTCGGCAAGCTGCGCATGAAGGGCAAGGAAGTGTTCCGCCACGCCGTCACCAATCTGGCGGACGTGATGGGCGAAGTGCTCGGCGCCACCGGTCACGTTGCGTCCGAAGTGGACTGGGTCGTGCCGCACCAAGCCAACAAGCGCATCCTCGACGCCACCGCCAAGAAGCTTGGGCTCGACCCGGCCCGCGTGATCGTCACCGTCGATCAGCACGCCAACACCTCCGCCGCCTCGGTGCCGCTGGCGCTCGACACGGCGGTTCGCGACGGCCGCATCGCGCGCGGCGATCTGCTGGTGCTCGAAGCGATGGGCGGCGGCTTCACCTGGGGTGCCGCAGCGGTTCGTTACTGAACCGGCACAATCCGCTTGCTGTCGCATTGCGCGACCGCAGAAACGGGTCTATCCTCATGCTTCTAGCGACTTTCCGGGCAGGGGCAGGATATGGCGGACGCGGGCATGGCGAGAAAGCCTGAAGCGGGAACCTTGACCCGCGCCGACCTCGCGGATGTGGTTCATGGCGAAATCGGCCTGTCGCGCGCTGAATCCGCGAACATCGTCGAACGCATCCTCCACCACATGTGCCACGCTCTGTCCGAGGGGCAGAACGTCAAGATTTCCGGCTTCGGCAGCTTCATCCTGCGCGACAAGGGGCAGCGGGTCGGCCGCAATCCCAAGACCGGCGTCGAAGTGCCGATCGCGCCGCGCCGCGTCCTCACCTTCCGCGCCAGTCAGATCATGCGCGAACGGGTTTCGCGCGCCGGCTAAGCCCGGCGGACCGGCCTATGGCGGGCAAGAGCCCCCAAGCCTTCAGGACCATCGGCGAGCTGGCCGAAGAGCTTGGTATAGCCCAGCATATCCTGCGCTATTGGGAGACGCGTTTCCCGCAGCTCAAGCCGCTGCAGCGCGCCGGCAACCGCCGTTACTACCGGCCGGAGGACGTGGCGCTGGCCAAGCGCATCCACCGCCTGCTGAACCAGGACGGCTACACGATCCGCGGCGTGCAGAAGGTGCTGAGCGGACGATCGGGCACGGCCGGGTCAGAGCTTGCCGACAGCAGATCCGTCGCGCCGCCAAACCCCGCGCCTTCGGCTGCGCCGGCAGCCTCAGCCGCACCGGCCGGCGCCGGCCACCTGCGCGAGATACGCGACGGCCTCGCCGCCGCGCTCGCGGACAGCATCATTGAGCCGTCAGGAAAGTCCTGAGCTCACGCTGGAACACCTCCGGCTCGTCCCACATGATGAAGTGATAGGCGTTCGGCACGTGGATCATCCGTGCGTGCGGAATGCCGGCATAGGAGGCGCGGTAATATTCGGTCATCTGCTCCTGGCTGACCGGCGCGCTGGACGGCCGCACCCACAGCACCGTGACCGGGATGCTGATGCGGCTCAGCTCCGGCATCAGATTGGTCGTGATCAGATCATACATGCCCTGCCCGGACACCCTGTCGTCGCTGGCGAGGCCATGGCGGACGGCGAGCGGACGGAGGGCTTCGGTCCGCACCATCTGAGCGATGGTCGCGGTCTGCTGCTGGGTGCGCCCCGGCTCCGTCGCTGAAGCGATGCCGGCACGGACCTGTTCAGCGATGGGGCGAACGCTCTCCGGCGTTGCGGTCGGCCCGGCAAACATGGCCCCGAGGAACGGGAACATGTCGACCACCATCAGCTTCGAAACGAGGCCAGGATGGCGGGCGGCGACCATCATGCCCCAGCTGCCGCCCATCGAATGACCGACGATGGCGGGGTTCCGCAGCCCCGACGCCCGGATGTAGCGGGCGATCTCCTCGGCCACCGGGGCGAGCACCGGGCCATCCGCATTGGCGCCCGCCGGACGGCCGGCGAAGCCGGAGACGTGGACGAGGTGATAGCGATAGCCGGGCATGGCCGCGATCGTGCTGTCCCAGACTTCCGGCGAGGAACTGAGCCCGGGGATCAGGATCACGTCAGGCCCCTCGCCGCGGACGGTCACGCCGATCCGGTCGCTGGTGAATTGGGCGGCGGCGGCCGCCGGCAAGGCGACGAGCGCCAACAGGAAGGCTAGCAAGCGGATCATCGTGGGCTCCTGGCATCGTGGGGGTTGGGGAAGATGAGTTCGACCGAAACGCCGAGCGCCGCGGCGATTCGGTAAGCGAGATCGAGCGAAGGGTCGTGCCGCTCCGTCTCCAGCGCGTTGATCGCCTGGCGCGAGACGCCGATCCGCTGGGCCAGATCCTCCTGCGTCAGCCCGTGTTCGGCGCGCAGCAGCTTCAAGCGGCTCTTCATGCCCGGGAGGTCCGGACGAAGGGCGAGAGCATCCCGAACACGCCCCAGAAGAGCGGATAGACCAACCACATCGGGAAAGACGGCACGTCGAGAAACTGGCTGGCGAAGCCCCAGAGCACGGCGATCGAGATCGTCAGGCCGGCGGCGGCGATGCCCAGCTTGAACGTCAGTGCCCGCATGAATTCGTCCATCGCGGCGATCGAGCGATAGGCGACGACAAACTGGCCGAGCACGGAGGCCGCGATCAGGATCACCACCGGCCAGCCGAGCCAGGGGGTGAGGAAGCCGGCAAGCTTTGCCCAGACAAGGAACGCCAGCCCGGCGAGAAACAGCAGCCAGTTCAGGATCGACCCAACCACATAAAGCCGCGTCGATGGCCAGTTTTCCGCCATGTAAGGAACTCCTGTCTAAATGTCAGGAGATCTTTACGTCTGCACTTCAAGTGATGTCAAGTTCTCCTTCCATCGCCACCGGGCTCAGATCCCCTGCGTATAGGCTGCGCAGGTCTGCAAGGTGCCGCCCTGGAAGCCGCGCTGCAGCGCTTCCTGGCGCTGCGCGGAGGTGCCGTGGGTGAAGCTTTCCGGCACCGGGCGGCGGCCGGCCGAGCGCTGCAAAGTATCGTCGCCGATCGCCTCGGCCGCGCGCATGCCCTCCGCCATATCGTCCGCATCGAGCTGGTCGCCGGAGCGGGCGACATTCGCCGCCCACACGCCCGCGAGGCAATCCGCCTGCAATTCCATCCGCACCTGCAGCGCGTTCGATTGCGCCTCGCTCGCCCCGCCCTGCGCGGTGCGGATGCGGTTGCTGGTCCCAGTGATGGTCTGGATGTGATGGCCGGCCTCGTGCGCGATCACATAAGCACCGGCAAAGTCGCCCGACGCGCCGAAGCGGTTCGACAATTCGTCGAAGAAGGTGAGATCGATATAGATGCCCTGGTCGGCCGGGCAGTAAAATGGCCCCATCGCCGACTGGGCTGCGCCGCAACCGGTCGACACGCCCTGGGTGAAGAAGTTCAGCTTCGGCGGCTGATAGCGCTGGCCCGCCTGCGCGAACAATTGCGTCCAGACCTGTTCGGTCGAGCCGTTCACGTTGCAGGCGAAGCGGTGGACCTCGCTTTGCGTGCACGCCTCCGCGCCGCTCTTCGCCGCGCCGCTACTCTGGGGCGCGCCGACCACGCCGGAACCGCCGCCGCCGAACAGGCCGCCCAGCCCGCCGCCGAACACGACCATCAAAACGATCACGACGATGACGCCCATGATGCCGAAGCGGCCGGCGATCAGGCTGAGGATCATCCCCATTCCGCCACCTCCCCCCCCGCCGCCGAAGCCGAAGCCACCGCCGCTGCCGCGGCCGCGATCTTCCACGTTGGAGCCGAAATCGTCCCGATCAAAACGCATGGCCAGTCCCACCCTCAAAAGGAGTCGCTACGCTAGCAGAATGATCGGAAGCGCGGCAGGTTTCATGTCGCGCGCTCGCAATCGTCACCGAACCCGCTAGAGAGGCGGCCAACCTCATTCGGAGACACTCATGCTGCTTTCGGGCAAGACCGCCCTCGTCACCGGTTCAACCTCCGGCATCGGCCTGGCCACCGCCAAGGCGCTCGCCGCCGAGGGCGCAAACGTGATGCTGAACGGCTTTGGCGAGCCGGACGTGATCGAGGATATCCGCGCCCGGCTTGAGCAGGGCGGCGGCAAGGTCGCGCATGACGCTGCCGACCTGACCGACCCGGCGGCGATCGAGGCGATGATCAAGCGGACCGCGGCCGAACTCGGCACGATCGACATCCTGGTCAACAATGCCGGCACCCAGCATGTCGCGCCGATCGACGAATTCCCGGTCGAGAAATGGGCATTGATCATGGCGCTGAACCTGACCGCGCCGTTCCACGCCATCCGCCTCGCTTTGCCGGCGATGAAGCGCAAGGGCTGGGGCCGGATCATCAACACCGCGTCGGCGCACAGCCTGGTCGCGAGCCCGAACAAGGCGCCTTATGTCGCGTCGAAGCACGGGATCGCCGGCCTGACCAAATCGGTGGCGCTGGAAACGGCGCGGTCCGGCGTTACGGTGAATTGCATCAGCCCCGGCTATGTCTGGACGCCGATGGTGGAAAACCAGATCCCCGATCAAATGCGCACCCGCGGCCTGACCCGTGAACAGGTGATGGAAGACGTCCTGCTCGCCGCCCAGCCGACCAAGCAGTTCGTCCAGGTCGATCAGGTCGCGGCGCTGGCGCTGTTCCTGTGCCGCGACGAGGCGAGCGCGATCACGGGCGCCAATTACAGCATGGACGGCGGCTGGACCGCGCAGTGAGGCTGGCAGGTTCGAAAGGTTCAAACTACCCAAAGTCCCCCACGAAACGCTGAAAAAGTTCAATGTTTTCAGTCGAGGGTTCGACCTGCAAATCCTGTGTCCTGAGCACTGCGAAGAGCAGCCTGTTGTCGTGGCGGATATGTTCGCCGCACTGCCGGCCGCGATAGAAGACCGGGCGAACTTCGCCCACGAGCATGCGCTCCAGGGAGAGGTCGACGGCCCGGCTCCTCCCCCAGGCGAGCGCCAGATCATAGGCCCGAGCGAAGCTCGCCGCGTCCGGCCGGTCGCGGAGCAGATAGACCGCCTTCTTGGTCTTGCCGACCGCGCGGGCGGAGGCACAAATGCAGCCCGACAAGGCCAGCCGCGCGATGAAGCCGCGCTGTCGCTCCGGGGTCCAGCCATCGTGCCGCGCCTTCACCGGCACCGGATCGAAATCGAGCGCGGCCCATTCGTCGGCATCGAGCAAAGCCGCGAGACGATCGGGCAGCGAATAGGGATCTGAGTCGCGCATTCCGATGATATGCGGGCGACCGCCGCCAGTAGGAAAGCGAATAGGATTCGGGGCAACAAAAAGGCCGCCGCGCCCTGGGGGTGCGGCGGCCTCTTTCGTGCCGGAAATGGCGAGCCTGTTACTGGCTATGCAGTTCCGAAATGTGCAGGCGGGCCTGCGAATTCTGGCCCTCCCGGTAGCTGCCGACCCAGATTTCATAGCGGCCGGACTGCGGGTTGTTGAAGCGGATCGACGGGTTCAGCCCGTTCTCGCCGCCATCGTCGTCGCAATACCAGCGGCCGTCCGGGCCGTTGATGACGAGCGTGGTGTCGTCGCTGGAATCCGCCGAAATGATCAGCGGCAGGCTGCTGCCGGCGTCATAGTTGAGCCGCACGTCGGACGCGCGCGAAACCCAGCCCGCGCAATTGCGGCCGACCGAGGCGGCCGAGGTCTGGCCACCCGAAACGACGCGAATGACGCGCGGATCATTGCTGAAACCGGCCTCGAGATTGATCGTCCCGTAATTGGGATTGGCCGAGGTGCTCGGCTGCGCCGCAGCCGGCATGGCGATGGTCGCCGCGCCCACCAGGGCGCAGATGATGGCAATCTTTTTCATGGTGTCTCCCCACCCTTTTGGACGAACGCCCGTCCCCCGGGTCGTTCACGCTATCGCGGCAATACGCGCCGCCAGGGCACATTGCTCGCGTGTCGCTGTATCGCTTGTGAACGGAATGTACGCAAGCGCACTGCAGCCAAAAACAAAGCGCCGCATCGGATTAGGCGGCGACGCTAAGAATTGGCCGCCCGCCGGCCAACCCCCCC
>JAFAEG010000019.1 GCA_023424095.1 Pseudomonadota bacterium
GGCCAGGCCTCGCGCGAGGCCCGCGACCTGCGGCTGCAGCGTGAGGCGGCGGTCACCGCCTTCCGCGCCCGCGCCGCCACCGAATTGGGCGAGACCGTCCGCCAGCTCGGCGAATTGCAGCCCCGTCTGCAGGCCGCCCGCGACCAGCTTGCCCGCATCGAGATCCGCTCGCCGGCGACAGGCGTGGTGATCGGCCTCGACGCGGCGACGGTCGGCGGCGTGATCACGCCGGGGCAGAAATTGATGGAGATCGTCCCCGACGGCGAGCTTCGGATCAGCGCCCGCATCGCCCCCGGCGACGCCGACGATCTGCGCAGCGGCCAGGAAGCGCAGATCCGGCTCAGCGGCATCCACGAGGCCAGCCTGCCCAGCCTGACCGGCCGGGTGATCAGCGTCTCGGCCGACAGCTTCACCGAGGAGCGGACCGGCCAGACCTATTTCACCGCCGAGATCGAGGTGCCGGAAGACCAGGTCGAGATCGTCCGCGGTGTCCGTGCGGGCTTCGAGCTGCGCCCCGGCATGCCGGCGGAAGTCATCGTCCCGCTGCGCCCGCGTTCGGCCCTGTCCTACATCGTCGAGCCGTTGGTCGGCACCTTCTGGGCCTCGTTCCGCGAGCAGTGATCGGGTAGCTAATTACCCGCCGACACGAGTCTGTCATGACGCCAATTTACTGCTAGCTTCCGTACCGGGGGTCGAGTCGCGGATGGTTCCGGCTGCCTCCCGGGAGCATGAAAATGCTCAGTTGCGGAGGCAGATGAATGCGTAAGTTCGACCAGCAGAATTCCGGCCGTTTCACCAGCGACAGCGGCTATGATTTCGGTCCCCTCAGCCGTGGCGTCACGGCCATGGAGCGCAACGCCCCCGACACCTATTTCCTGCCGCCCGAACAGCCCGGCCCGGTCATTTCCGGCGTCGAGCCGGTGACCTCAAGCCTCGCCATCGAGCCGATCGACCCGACGCCGCTGGCCGTCCCGCCGACGATCAGCCTGACCGCGGGTGTCGCCTACACGCAGAATTTCGACACGCTTTCGAACACCGCCGGAAGCACCACCAACAATCTGCTGATCGACGGCTGGGCGATGACCGAGGCCGGCGGCGGCGCGCGCGACAATGAACAATATGCGGTCGATACCGGCGGCTCGAACACCGGCGACACGTTCAGCTACGGCCTGGCCGGCGCTACCGACCGGGCGCTCGGCTCGATCCAGAGCGGTACTTTGATTCCGATCTACGGCGCGGCTTTCACCAACGATAGCGGCGCGACCATCACCTCGCTGCTCATCTCATATGTCGGCGAGCAATGGCGGATTTCGAACACGGCGGCGGCGCGCGACGACCGGCTCGATTTCCAGATCAGCTTCGACGCGACCAGCCTGACCACCGGCACGTGGACCGACGTGAATGAGCTCGATTTCACCAATGTGATCAAGACCGCCGCAACCGCAGGCGCGCTGAACGGCAATCTGGACGCCAACAAGATCGCCATCAGCCACACGCTCGCCGGCCTCAACATTCCCGCCGGCGCGACCTTCTGGATCCGCTGGAACGATCTCAATTCCTCCGGCGCGGACGACGGCCTCGCGATCGACGATTTCTCGATCACCGCCTCGACCGGCGTGGCGCTCCCGACGCTCAGCATCAACGATGTGAGCCAGCTTGAGGGCAATGCCGGCACCACCACCTTCACCTTCACCGTACTGCTGAGCGCCCCGGCCCCGGCGGGCGGCGTCACCTTCGACATCGCGACGGCCGACGGCACCGCGACGTCGGCAAGCGGCGATTATGTCGCCCAGAGCCTGACCGGCCAGACCATCCCGGAAGGATCGACCAGCTACACCTTCAACGTCACGGTCAATGGCGACGTGACGTTCGAGCCGAACGAGACCTTCTTCGTCAACATCACCAATGCGACCGGAGCGACCATCGCGGACGGGCAGGGCCTGGGCACGATCAGCAATGACGATGCGCCGCCGCCCGTGCCCGGCACGCTGTCGATCAACGATGTCACCCTCGCCGAGGGCAATGCGGGAACCACCAATTTCGTCTTTACCGTCACCCGCAGCGTCGGCGACGACGGTGCGGTCGGCGCGACCTATACGATCAACCTGCCGGGCGGCGCGGGCGGCGCCGATGCCACTGACATTCCGGGAACGCTGACCGGCATGGTCAGCTTCGCGGACGGCGAGACCAGCCAGACGATTACCGTCGCGGTCGCCGGGGACACGGATTTCGAACCCGACGAGACCTTCACCGTCACCCTGTCCGCTCCCACCGGCGGCGCCACGCTCGGCGACGCGGTCGGCCAGGGCACGATCACCAATGACGATGCGCCGCCCGTCCCCGCCGGCAGCGTCTCGATCGCCGACGCGACCATCGTCGAGGGCGATGCCGGCACCCAGATCCTTGTGCTGACGCTGACCCGCACCGGCGGCACCACCGCCTTCGACGTCAATTACGCCACCTCCAATGGCGGCACGCCCGGCAATGCCGTCGCCACCGCCGGCAGCGATTATGTCGCCAGCAGCGGCACCGTCAGTTTCGCCGACGGGGTGAACACGGCGACGATCCAGATCACCATCAACGGCGACACCACGCCCGAGCTGGACGAGGAATTCACGGTCACGCTTTCGGGCGCGACCAATGGCGCGACGATCAGCGACGCGACCGCCATCGCCACCATCATTTCCGACGATCCGCAGCCGACCAGCGTGCGCATTTTCGAAGAGGATTTCACCGGCTTTAACGCCGCCGGCTTCGCCCCCAATCCCACCGCGGCCCAGCTCGACAGCGACATCTGGCGCGTCGTCGGGCTCAGCGACAATCCCGATCCCGCTTACGGCCTGACGCTCACCACGGGCGACTTCGCGCGCGGCCCGGTCGGCAACAGCGATCCCGTCACCGCCGGCGTCTATTCGCCGACCGCCAATCCGGGCCTGCTGCTGCAGGCGACCGGCGCCGAACTGGAGGCCAACGGCTTCGTCGAGGCGCGGATCGCCAACACCAGCGGCAGTACCGTCACCGGCTTCGACATCGCCTTCGACTGGACCTACCGCAACACCGGCAATCGCGAGAGCAATCTCCAGCTCGCTTATTCGACCGACGGCGTGAACTTCACCGCCGTGCCCGCCGCCGCCTTCACCACGCCGGCCGTCGGTGCATCGACCAATTACACCTTGCTGACCCAGCCCGTCTCGGTGTCGCTGACCGGCCTGTCGGTCGCGGCCGACGGCTTCATCTATTTGCGCTGGGTTCACGCCAATTCGGCCGGCAGCGGCAATCGCGACGAATTCGGCATCGACAATGTCACGGTCGACGCGACCGGCGGCGCCACCGGCCCGCTCGTTGCCGTCTCCGACGTCACGGTGAACGAGGCGGACGGGACGATGACCTTCACCGTCACCCGCACCAATGCCAATGCGGGCGCCTTCACGGTCGATTATGCCACCGCCAACGGCACCGCCACGGCAGGCGTCGATTATGCCGCGACCAGCGGAACGTTGAGCTTCGCCGCGAACCAGGTCAGCCAGACCGTCACCGTCACGATCAATGACGACGCCACGCCGGAGTTGGACGAGACCGTCTTCCTTAACCTGAGCAACGCCACCGGCGGCGCGATCATCGCCGACGGCCAGGGCGTCGGCACGATCGTCAATGACGACGGCACGCCGATCCAGGTGTCGATCAGCGACGCGTCGATCGTCGAGGGCGACAATGGCGTTTCGGTGATGACCTTCACCGTCACGCGGACGGGAGGGATGGGGCAGTTCAGCTTCGACTACCAGACGGTCGACGGCACCGCCACGTCGTCGGGCCTCGATCCAAATCGCGACTTCGTGAACACCAGCGGCACCAACTTCACCATGCTAGCGGGCGAGACAACGCGCACCATCTCGATCGACATTTTCGGCGACACCAATCCCGAGCCGAACGAGAATTTCACCGTGGTCCTGTCCAACGCGACCAACGATGCGGTGATCGTGGACGGCACCGGCGTCGGCACGATCGTCAATGATGAGCCGATCTTCATTCACGAGATTCAGGGCAGCGCCTATTTCAGCCCGATCCTGCTCAATGACGGCATCAACAATTTCAACATCGCCTCGACCACCTTGGTGAAGGTGCAGGCGGTGATCACCGCGGTCGATGTCGATGGCAGCCGCACCGGCTTCTACATCACCGAGGAAAATAGCGATTGGGACGCCAGCCTCGGCACGTCCGAGGGCATCTTCGTGATGTTCACCGACGATAGCGGCGCCGCGACTTTGGGCGCGGGCGCCAGCACGCCGGGCCTCGGCACCTTCCAGGTCGGCGATCTGGTCACCGTCACCGCGCGGGTGATGGAATATCAGTCATTCTCCAACATGCCGGTGACGGTGCTGACGCTCGCGACGGTCATCACCCGCGACGCCACCAACCAGCCAGTGCCGACGCTGACGCTGGATTCCAACCATCCGATGCCGAACGGCATCCTTACCGCCGTCACCCCCGATTATCGCGACGGCAGCGACGATGTTGGCGATACCTTCGATTATTCGCTCTACGCCCTCTCTTATTTCGAAACGATCGAGAGCATGTTGGTGACGATCCCCAACATGCGCGCGGCCGACGGCTTCGTCACCACCTCCGGCGGCAATCCGGTCTTCCAGGCCTATTCGGAGGATCATGCCAATCCGGGCCAGATCAACAGCCGCGGCGGCTATACGATCAGCGGCGATCCGGCGCTCTCCACGCCCGATACCCCGACCATCACCGACGACGTCCGCTATGGCGGCCGCATCGTGCATGACGGCGACACCAATCCCGACATCATCGAACTGGATTTCACCGATTTCGCGATGACCGCCCCGGCCGGGATCGGCAATGTGACGATGGGCGATTACATCGGCAACGTCACCGGCATCATCGGCTTCGATTTCACCGACCGGAAGCTCTACGTCACCGATATCGACGGCTATGACGTCAACGTCATCAACGGCAACACGCCTGCGGTCGAGGTCGCCGAATTCAGCGCGGCCGACGATCCGCGCCAGCTGACCATCGCCACCTTCAACGTCGAAAACCTCACCCCCGGCGACGGCCAGGCCAAGTTCGATGCGCTCGCGCAGGCGATCCTGATCAATTTGAAACTGCCGGACATCCTCTCGATCGAGGAAATCCAGGACAATAATGGCGAGACGAACACCGGCGGCGCCGATGCCACCCAGACCTGGACGATGCTCGTCAACGCGCTGAACGCGGCGGCGCTCGCCGCCGGTTCGGACGCGGTCTATCAATGGGTCGATCAGGAACCGACCGTCGGGGCCGAAGGCGGCGCCCCGGGCGCGAACATCCGCGTCGGCTTCCTCTACAATACGTCGCGCGTGCAATTGGGCGATCTGACCGCTGATGCCTCGATCGAGGACCGGCGCAAATATACCGATCGGCTGGGCGATGGCGTCCGCGACGCGGGCGATCTGATCCAGTTCGACGACAGCATGATCGGCGGGATCAACCCGACCGATTACACCACCACCCGCAAGTCCTTGCTCGGCCAGTTCACCTTCAACGGCCAGACCGTGTTCGTGCTGGCCAATCACCTTCCGGCCAAATCGGGCTCAGGCAGCTTCTGGCAGTTCAACCAGAACCTGGAATCGGGTCAGCCGGCCAATTCCGACTGGGCGCAGCGCAACGCGATCGGCGAGGATATCTACACCCTCGCCAATTACATTCAGCAGAACGCGCCCAATGCCGGCTTCGTCGCGGGCGGCGATTTCAACGACTTCCAGTTCACCCGCGCGCTCGAGGCGGCGACCGGCTATGTCCGGGCCGACGGCACCGCCCGCAATGATGGCGCCCGGCTGCTCAACATGACGCTGACGCTGGATGAGGCGGAACGCTACACCTACACGTTCGACGGCCGCAGCCAGGCGATCGACCATATCCTGGTTAATTCCCTGCTCGCCCAGGGCGCGACCTATGACATCGTCCATCTGAACACCGGTTACGGCCAGGGCAGCGCCATCCCGCTGTCGGATCACGATCCGGCCGTGGTGCGGCTCGACATGCGCCGCTTCGACGAAATTCTGAACGGCACCTCCGGCGACGATTATTTCGACGTCAGCCAGGGCGGCAACGACACCGTCTTCGGCGGCGACGGCAATGACGGCTTCTACTTCGGCGGTGCCTATACGTCGGCCGATGTCGTCGATGGCGGCGCCGGTCGCGACCAGCTCGGCCTGCAGGGCGATTATAGCGCGGGCGTCACTTTGGGCTCGCTCAGCGGGGTCGAAATGATCGTGCTGCTGGCGGGCGACGACACCCGCTTCGGCGACAGCGGCGGCAATTCCTACAGTTACAACATCGTTTCGCCCGATGCCGCCGTGGCCGCGGGCCAGCGCCTGACCATCCAGGCCAATACCCTGCGTGCCGGCGAGAATCTCACCTTCGACGGCTCGGCGGAAACCGATGGCAGCTTCCTGATCTACGCCGGGCTCGGGGTCGACATTCTGACCGGCGGCGCCGGCAATGACGGCTTCTTCTTCGGGCAGGGCCGGTTCGGCGCGAACGACATCGTCAATGGCGGCGCTGGCACTATGGACCAGCTCGGCCTGCAGGGCGATTTCAGCGGCCCCAACGGCATTGTCTTCGGCGCGAACCAGCTGGTTGGGATCGAATATATCGTCCTGCTGTCGGCCAGCGACGATCGCTTCGGGTCGCTCGGCGGGTTCGTCGCCTACGATCTGACCATGGATGACGGCAACGTCGCGGCCGGTGAGCGGATGATCATCTCGGCGACCACGCTGACGCCGAGCGAGTCCATCTATTTCGATGGCTCGGCGGAAACGGATGGCTCCTTCGCCGTCTATTCGGGCGGCTGCCACGATTTCATCCTGGGCAGCCAGAATGCCGATCTGATCTACGGCGGCGGCGGCGATGATGTCATCATCGGCAATGGCGGCGCGGACATCCTCTATGGCGGCACCGGCGCCTCGACCTTCGGCTATCTCGAGGCGAGCGATTCCACCGACGCCGCCCGCGACCAGATCCGCGACTTCAAAATGGGCGATGTGATCGATCTTTCCATTCTTGCCTTCAACAACGGCGTCGCCACCTTCACCTTCATCGGCAACGATCCCCAGAGCGGCGCGCAGCAGATCCAGGTGATCCAGACTGGCAACAATGCGACCGTCAACATCTTCATCGATGGCGACGCGATCGCGGACCTGGTGATCGACGTCACCGTTGCCGATGGCCACACCCTGACCGAAGACGATTTCAGCAACACCGTGGTCCCGCAGACGCCGCTCAAGACCAGCGTCGAGACGGGCGCTCCCGACGAAGCGCTGGTGATGCGCGAGTTCGTGGAGCCGGGTGTGCTGAAGCTGGGCTTTGACGAGAAGGAAGCAGCGCCGGATCGCGGTGCGGGCTATGGCTTGCTGATCAATTCGGAGCTGTATGACGGCCACCCGATCGACTTCGTCTCGCTTCCTGAGACGCTCTACATCGGGCCGGCGAGCGGCGATTTGTTGCTGTAACCGCCCAGGCTAGCGGGCAGCGCGGCTGCCGCCAAAGCGCTGCAGGTCGAACGGCGCTGGATCCACCGGCGGCGTTTCGCCACCGACCATGGCGGCGATCATCTCGGCCGTCGTCGCGGCGAGCGTCAGGCCGATATGCTGGTGGCCGAAGGCATAGAACAGGTTCTTCGCGCGCGGGCTCTTGCCGATGGCGGGGAGGTAATCCGGGAAGGTCGGGCGGCCCCCCATCCATTCGCGCACCGGCTCGTCGAAGCCGAGGCCCAGTGCCCGGACGTGGCCACGAAGCCTTGCCCATTTGCGCGGATCCGGCGGGCTGGCCGGATCGGTGAACTCGACGAAGCTCGCCGCACGCAGCCCCGAGGAGAAGCGGGTGACGATCATCGCCCGTTCCTCGAACACGACCGGCGGCAGGTCCGCCGGCCAGGCGTTCGCCGCCGCCTGGAGATGATAGCCGCGCTCGGCGATCAGCGGCGCTTTGTGGCCAAGCGGCCGGAGCAGCCCCGCCGAGCCATGGCCCGCGGCGACGATGATCGCGTCGGCGGACTGGCGCTCGCCGTCCTGCAGCTGCGCTGAAGCCATCCCTTCGCCGACGGCCAAAGTCTCGACCGTGCCGCGCCGAACTGTCCCGCCCGCGCGCTCGAACGCATCGCCGAGCGCCGCCGCCAGTTCCGGCAAATCCGCGATCTGGGCTGAGCCGTCGAAGCGGATCGCGCCAGCAGGTGGCGTGCCGAGCAAAGCGGCGAGCGTAGCCAGCTCCTCAGCAGTGGCATCGCGAAAGCTGGCGGTACCGATGTCCGCCTGCGCCCAGGCCGCACGGCCGTTGCGCGCGCCCGCTTCGCTCTCCCAGACGACGAAATGTCCCTCCTCGCGGAGCAGCGCCGGTCTTCCGCATTGCTCCAGCAGCCGGCGCCAGGCCGGCAGCGCGGTGGCCAGCAGCGATGTCAACGCCGCTTTCCCGGCCTCGAACCGCGAACGCCGGCTCGCCGCCAGCATGCGCAGCGAGAAAGGCAGCCACGCGCCGATCCCCCGCACCGGCAGGGCCAGCGCCCCGCCGCGCCAGAACAGCCGGCCCCAGAAGCTGCGAATGGCCTTGCCCGATGCCAGGGGCTCCACCTGTTCGGTCGCGATATGCCCGGCATTGCCCCACGACGCCGCGCGGGCCGGATCGCCCGGATCGACCAGAATTGTCGCGATCCCGCGCGCCTGCATTTGCAAGGCGATGGCGAGGCCGATGACGCCGCCCCCAATCACCAGCGCGGAGCGGGGCGGCGATTTTCGGTTTGGCATGGCGGGAGGTCTATCCTACGCGTTGGGCCGGTTCAACGGAGGGGTCGCGTGAGCAATCTGGCACCAGCCTGGAGCGGGGTCTATCCCGCCGCCACCACGCAAATCGCCGCCGACGGATCGGTCGACATCGATGGCACCCAGCGCGTCCTGACCGCGCTCGCCGATGATGGCGTCCACGGCCTGATCCTGCTCGGCACCTGCGGCGAGAATAATTCGCTGACGGCCGACGAGAAGAGCGCGGTGCTGCGGGCGGGGGTCGAAGCCGTCGGTGGCCGCATCCCCCTGATCACCGGCATTTCGGCGCTGAACACCGATCAGGCGATCGGCTATGCCCGCGAGGCCGAGGCGATCGGCCTGGATGGGCTGATGGTGCTGCCGGCGATGGTCTACGTGCCGACCCTGCTGGAGCTGGAGACCCATTTGCGCATGGTCGCCGGCGCAACCGGTCTGCCGGTCATGCTCTACAACAATCCGCTCGCTTACCGGGTCTCGATCGATTTCGACACGCTCGAGCGGCTCAGCGACTGCGCCAACATCGTCGCCCTGAAGGAAAGCGCGCCGGATCCGCGCCGCTTCACCGATCTCTTCAACCGCTTCGGCGACCGCTATGTGACCATGGCCGGCCTCGACGATGTCGCGCTGGAAGGCTTGCTGCTCGGCGCGAAGGGCTGGGTCTCGGGCCTGACCAGCGCCTTCCCGCAGGAATCGGTCGCCTTGATCGCGGCAGTGGATCGCGGTGACTGGATGGAGGCGCGGCGCATCTATCGCTGGTTCATGCCCTTGCTCCACCTCGACGCCGAGCATGACCTGGTCCAGTCGATCAAGCTGGCGGAGCAGATCATGGGCCGCGGCTCCGAGCGGGTCCGCATGCCGCGCATGCCCTTGACCGGCGCGCGGCGGGCCGAAGTGATCGCGATGGTCGAACAGTGCGCGGCGACGCGGCCGATCTGAGCGGATGAAGCACATTTTCTTCTGCATCGATGGGCATACGGCGGGCAATCCGGTCCGCCTCGTCGCGGGGGGAGCGCCATTGCTGCGCGGCGCCAACATGGCAGAGCGCCGCGCGGACTTCCTTGAGCGGTTCGACTGGATCCGCACCGGCCTGTGCTTCGAACCGCGCGGGCACGACATGATGTCGGGTGGCTTCCTCTATCCGCCGTCGAGCGCGGAGGCCGATTGCGGCATCCTCTTTATCGAAACCAGCGGCTGCCTACCGATGTGCGGCCATGGCACGATCGGCATGATCACCTTCGGGTTGGAGCATGGCCTGATCGTGCCGCGCAGGCCGGGACACCTGACCGTCGAGGTGCCCGCCGGGACGATCGAGATCGACTATGAAGCGGACGGCGGGAAGGTCAGCTGGGTCCGCATCCGCAACGTCCCGTCCTACCTCGCCGCGACCGGCATCGCGATCGACGTGCCGGACTTCGGGCAGCTCACCGTAGATGTCGCTTATGGCGGCAATTATTACGCCATCGTGGAGCCGCAGGGCGCCTATCGCGGCCTGGACGACCTCGGCGCGGCGCGCATCGTCGAGCTGAGCCGCACGGTTCGGGCGCTGGTGCGCGAACAATATCAGCCCGTGCATCCGCTGGACCCCAGTATCAACGGCGTCAGCCATGTGCTCTGGGCCGACGCGCAGAAAGGGGAGGGCGCGGACGGCCGCAACGCCGTCTTCTACGGGGAACGCGCGATCGACCGCAGCCCGTGCGGCACCGGCACCTCCGCGCGCATGGCACATTTGGCCGCGACCGGGCGGCTGGCGGTTGGCGACACCTTCGTGCACGAAAGCTATATCGGCAGCCGCTTCATCGGCCGGGTCGAAGCGGCGGTGACGTTGGCGGGTGAGCCCGCGATCATCCCGTCGATCCAGGGCTCTGCCGTGGCGACGGGTTTCAACACAATCTGGATCGATCGCGACGATCCATTCTGGGCCGGCTTTTCGGTCGTCTGACGCATTCGGCAAGGAGTTTCGAACCCACCATGAGCCCACGTCTCCGCCTCGCCGCGCTCACCATCCTGGCCGCGTCCGCGCCGGCTACCACCTTTGCCCAGACGCCCACGCAGGCCCCCGCGCAGCCGGCCGCCGCGAGCCCGGCGCCCTCCGCCGCCGATGTCCGCCTGCGCGCCTTGTACGAGCGCGAATGGGCGTGGCGGCTGAACGAATATGCCCAACGCGAGGTCGATGGCCGAAGCCAGGCGACCGACCGCCTGCCGCGCGTCGACCCCGCCAGCCAGCGTGCCCGCCTGGCCTATTGGGAAGGCGTGCTGCGCGAGCTGGACGCGATCCCGGTCGCCGAATTGTCGCAGGCCGAGCGGCTCAATGCCGACGTCTTCCGTGAATCGGTCACGGCGATGGCGAACGAAATTCGCTTCCGGGACTATGAGATCCCGTTCAATTCCGATTCCTTCTTCTGGACGATCGGCTCCTGGTCGCGCCTGACGACCGCCGAGGATTATCGGCGCTACATCGCCCGCCTGCGCGATATTCCCCGCTATTTCGGCGAACATGTCGCCAATATGCGGGCCGGCCTGGCGCGTGGTTTCTCCCTCCCGCGCGTGTCGATCACCGGCCGCGACGCGACGATCGAGCCTTATCTGGCCGAGGGCGACGACAACCCGCTTTACAGCCCGTTCAAGGAGATGTCGGCCAGCATCCCCGCCGCCGAGCGGGATGCCCTGCGCGCGGAGGCCAATGCGGCGATCCGCGCCGCGGCGATCCCCGCCTATCGCGACCTGCTGGCCTTCATCCGCACCGAATATCTGCCGCGCACCCGGACCACGCTCGGCGCGTCGCAAATGCCCAATGGCGAGGCTTATTATCGCGCCAAGATCCGCGAATTCCTGACACTCGACATGGCGCCGCAGGAGATTCACGACACCGGCCTGCGCGAAGTCGCGCGCATCCGGGCGGAGATGGAGGAAACGCGCCAGCGCGCCGGTTTCGAAGGCGATCTGGCTGCCTTCATCCGCTTCCTGCGCACCGATCCGCAATTCTACGCGAAGACCCCGGACGAGCTGATGGGGGTCGCCGCTTACGTGGTGCTTCGCGCCCAGGGCCGGCTGGCCGAGACGATCGGCACGCTGCCGCGCTTCCGCCACGGCGTCGTGCCAGTGCCGGACGAGATCGCGCCGATCTACACGGCCGGGCGCGGCGGCCTGCAGAATTGCATGTTCAACACCTACAATCTGCCCGCCCGGCCGCTTTATGCGATCCCGGCGCTGGCGCTGCACGAATGCACGCCCGGGCACAGCTTCCAGGCCGCGCTCGCGCTGGAAGGGCCCGATCTGCCGCGCTTCCGGCAGGAGACCTATTTCTCGGCCTTTGGCGAAGGCTGGGGCCTCTACACCGAATGGCTCGGCAAGGAGATGGGCATCTATCGCACGCCCTATGAGGATTTTGGCCGGCTGACCTATGAGATGTGGCGCGCGGCGCGGCTGGTGATCGACACCGGCATCCACGCCTATGGCTGGGACCGCGATCGGGCGCTCGCTTACCTGCGCGACAATACCGCGCTCAGCGAGCATGAGATCAATACCGAGATCGACCGCTATATCAGCTGGCCCGGGCAGGCGGTGGCCTACAAATTGGGTGAGATGCAGATCCGTCGCCACCGCGCCGAAGCCGAGGCCGCGCTCGGTTCGCGCTTCGACCAGCGGCGTTTTCATGACGCGATCCTGGCCCTGGGGTCAGTGCCGCTGTCGACGCTGGAGGAGCGAATGCGGCGCTTCATCGCTGAGGAGCAGGCGCGGCCCACCCCCGCTTCGGCCAGCCGCTAGAAAAGGCATTCAGATGACCACGCAGCTCACCAACTTCATCGGCGGCCAGCAACCGGCGGGCGACACGCCGAACGCCAGCATCAACCCGTCCAACACCAACGAAATCGTCGCGCATTTCCCCGCCAGCGGCAAAGCGGACGTCGACCAGGCCGCTTCTGCCGCGCGCGCCGCTTTCTCCGCCTGGGCCGATGCCTCACCTGAGGTCCGCGCCGATCTGCTCGACAAGGTCGGTTCGACCCTGATGGCGCGGGCCAAGGAACTTGGCGCCTTGCTGTCGCGCGAGGAAGGCAAGACCATCGCCGAAGGCACGGGTGAGGTCATGCGCGCTGCCCGCATCTTCCGCTATTTTGGCGGTGAGGCGATCCGCCGCCACGGCCGCACCTTCGAATCCACGCGCCCCGGCATTGATGTGACCACGCACCGCGAGGCGATCGGCGTGTTTGGGCTGATCACGCCGTGGAACTTCCCGATCGCGATCCCGGCATGGAAGGCCGCGCCGGCCTTGGCCTTCGGCAACACCGTGGTTCTGAAGCCCGCCAGCGCCACGCCCGCCACCGCGCACGCGCTGGCCGCGATCATCCACGAATGCGGCGTGCCGGACGGCGTGTTCAACCTGGTGATCGGGGAAGGCGGCGTCGGCGGCGCAATCGTCGATCATCCCGAGATTGACGGCATTTCCTTCACCGGCTCGCAGGGCGTTGGCGCCCGCGTCGCCGAGGGCGCGATCAAGCGTCAGGCGCGGGTGCAGCTCGAGATGGGCGGCAAGAATCCGCTCGTCGTGCTCGACGATGCCGATCTGGAGCGCGCGGTCGCCTGCGCCATCGATGGCGCCTTCTTCGGCACCGGCCAGCGTTGCACCGCCTCGTCGCGCGTGGTCGTGACGGAGGGTATTTACGACCGCTTCGTCGCCGCCATGGCCGAGCGTGCGCAGGGGCTGAAGGTCGGCGATGCGCTCGATCCCGCCAGCCAGATCGGCCCGGTGGTGAGCGAGGATCAGCTCGAGCAGAATATGCGCTACGTCCGGATCGCCACCGACGAAGGCGGCCGCCTCGTCACCGGTGGCGAATTGCTGAGCCTCACCAATCCCGGCTATTTCATGTCGCCGGCGGTGATCGCGGACACCTCGGCGGACATGCGGATCAACCGGGAGGAAGTGTTCGGTCCCCTGGTGAGCATCGTCCGGGTGAAGGATTATGAGGAGGCGCTCGACGTCGCCAATCGCGGCGAGTTCGGGCTGTCCGCGGGCATCATCACCAATTCGTTGTCGAAGGCGCGCCATTATCGCCGCCACGTCCGCGCCGGGATGGTGATGATCAACCTGCCAACCGCTGGCGTCGACTATCACGTCCCGTTCGGCGGCACGCGCAAGTCGAGCTACGGCGCGCGCGAGCAGGGCTTCAGCGCGGTCGAATTCTACACCCAGACCAAGACGGTCTACGTCGGCGGCTAGGGCCTATTGGCCGCGCGATTCGGCCAGGTCGCCCGGGCAGACCGGGATCGCGCCCGGCTCCGGCTTCGGCCCGCTGACCTGGAAGGCCGCGAAGTAATTCTCGCTGTCGCCGAGCCGCTCGAAGCGGGCCAGTTCGAGCCCGAGCGCGTTGAACTCGCAGACCAGCAAGCGCGGCGGCGTGCCGTGCTGGTAGGTCGGCCGATCGGCATCGACCACGATGATCTGGCCGCCGCGCTTCAGTGAATCGCGCAGGTTCCAGAGAAACTCGGCGGGCCGCTCGATCTCGTGATACATGTGGACCAGCAGCACCCGGTCGAACGAGGCGTCCGGCGTCTGCGGATCGTTGGGCTGGCCCAGCTTCACCGCGACATTGTCGAGCCGCTCGCGCTGCACGCGCTGGCCGAGCGCCTGCAAGGTCGCCGGCATGATGTCCTGCGCCAGCACGCGCCCGCTCTTCCCGACGATCGGCGACAGGCGGACGGTATAATAGCCTTCGCCGGCACCGATATCGGCGATCGACATGCCCTGGCCGATCTCGGCGAGCCTGGTCACCGTCTCGAACTCGCCGGCGCCATCGCGGCTGTCCTCGTCCGAGTAACGCGGCGAGGTGATCGGCGCGACCGGCCGTTGTGGATCGGGAAAGGTCGATTCCCCGGCATCGCCACGGCAGCCGGCGAGAGTCACGACGAGGAGGAGGGCGGCACGGCGGATCACTGTTATCGACCTAGCCGCTGACGCCCGCTCAATCCACATCCTCGACATGGACCTTCTCGCCGGTGACGCGCTGCGAGAGTGCGGCCGCCATGAAGCGATCGAGGTCGCCGTCCAGCACGTCGGACGGCGAGGTGGAGGTCACGCCGGTGCGCAGATCCTTCACCAGCTGATAGGGCTGCAGCACGTAGGAGCGGATCTGGTGGCCCCAGCCGATGTCGGTCTTGGTCGCGTTGACCGCGCTGGCCTCAGCCTCGCGCTTCTGCAGCTCATTCTCGTAGAGCCGCGCCTTCAGCATCTTCAGCGCTTCGGCCTTGTTCTTGTGTTGGCTGCGCTGGTTCTGGCAGGCGACGATGATGTTGGTGGGGATGTGGGTGATCCGCACCGCACTGTCGGTGGTGTTGACGTGCTGGCCGCCCGCGCCGGAGGCGCGATAGGTGTCGATCTTCAGGTCGGATTCCACGATCTCGATGTCGATATCGTCGTCGACCACGGGATAGACCCAGACGCTGGCGAAGCTGGTGTGCCGCCGCGCCGAGCTGTCATAAGGGCTGATCCGCACCAGCCGGTGCACGCCGCTCTCGGTCTTGGCATAGCCATAGGCATTCTCGCCCTTCAGCAGCAAAGTCGCGGACTTGATCCCCGCTTGCTCGCCGTCATGGCTGTCGACCAGCTCGACCTTCATTTTGTGCCGCTCGGCCCAGCGCTGATACATGCGGAAGAGCATGCCGGCCCAATCGTTGGACTCGGTGCCGCCGGCGCCGGCATTGATTTCGACATAGGTGTCGTTCGCGTCGGCCTCGCCGGCCAGCAAAGCCGTCACCTTGTCGCGCTCGGCCCGCTCGGCGAGGTCGCCCAGCGCCTTGACCGCCTCGTTGGCGAGGTCGTCGTCGCCTTCGGCTTCGGCCATTTCCATCAGCTCGACCGTGTCGGCCAGCTCCTTCTCGATCGCACGCGTGGCGCTGATCGCCTCGTCCAACCGGCGGCGTTCGCGCATCACCTCCTGCGCGGCCTTGGGGTTGTCCCACAGGGTCGAATCCTCGACGCGCGCGTTCAGCTCCTCGAGCCGCTTCAGGGCGCGGTCCCAGTCGATGAAGCGGCGAAGCAATGCGAGCGCGGCCTCGATCTGGTCGGAATGGGCTTGCGCTTCGGCGCGCATAAGAATGTTCCTTCAAGCCGCTCGTGGTGAGCGAAAGTCGATGTGGCTGGCCGCGATGCGGCCGAAGCGGATGTGGCCTGCGGAGCTAGTTTGTCACCGCGGCCCGGGCAAGGGTTGCTGTGCCGGGGGCGGCGTCGGCACCGGCGTCGGCTGCGGGCCGAAACCGGGCGGCAGAACGGGCTGACGGCCATTGGCATCGGCGGGCAGATCTTCCGGCGCGCGCTGACGCGGCTGGCGTGGCGCCGCGGCCTGAACCTCGTCGCTGGCGATCGAACGGCGCGGCTCGCTTTCCGGCTTGAACGCTTCCCAGATTACTGCGGCGCGGGGATCGTCGGTCGGCCAACTGCCCTGCACGCGCTGGCCGGTGCGGCGGTCGATGCGGACCATGCGGATGCCCGCCGGCGCGCGGAACGGCACCACGGGCATGCCCTCGAACGCGCTCGCGGCGAATTGGCGGAAGATCGGCGCGGCTAGCGTGCCGCCTTGCGCGTAGCCGCCCATCGGCCGGGGATTGTCGAAGCCCAGATAGACGCCGGCGACGACCTGCTGCGAACCGCCGATGAACCAGACGTTGGTCGGGCCGGTGGTGGTGCCGGTCTTGCCGAACAGCGGGCGGTTGAGGCTCCGCAGAATCGTCGCGGTGCCGCGCTCGACCACGCCTTCCAGCATGTGGACGACCTGATAGGCGGTGTGCGGATCGACGACCTGGCGCCCACGCAGCGGCGGCCGCGGCATCGCCCGACCGTCCCATTCGGCCATGTTGCAGCTCTGCATGCGCTGGCAGCGATCGTCGGCCCGCATGATCACCTTGCCGTCGCGATCCTGGACATAATCGATGATCGTCGGGCCGATCGAGCGGCCGTGATTGGCGAAGGTCGCGAAGGCGTGGGTCATCGCCATCACCGTCGTGTCGCCGGCGCCCAGGGAGATCGAAAGGTAAGGCGCGCTGGTATAGTCGCCGACGCCCATGTTGCGGGCCAGCCGGGCGACCTTGTCCATGCCCACTTCGTTGGCGGCGCGCACGGTCATCAAATTGCGCGACTGCTCGAGGCCCCAGCGCATCGTCTGCGCGCCGGCATAGCCGCCCGAGAAGTTGCGGAAGCATTTGTTGCCGCCGCCGCTATTCGTGCAGAAGGGCGCGTCCTGGATGATCGTCGCGGGCGTCATCCCGCCATCCTGCATCGCTGCGGCATAGACGATCGGCTTGAAGGTCGATCCCGGCTGGCGCTGCGCCTGGGTGGCGCGGTTGAAATTGGAGCCGCGCGCGTCCCAGCCGCCTTGCATCGCCAGAATGCGTCCCGACCCGACCTGCTCCACGACGATTCCGCCCGACACTTCGGGGATGGAGCGCAATTGATAGGTGTCGCCGCTCTCGCCCTGCCGCTCGACCGCGATTATCGCGCCCGGCTGGAGCGCCGCGAAGGCGCTCTGCCCGGTGCCGCGGCGGGGCATGGAGGCGAGGCTGGCCGGGAGCGTACCGCGGCTGCCGTCGGTGAAGCCCAGCTCGATCTCGGCGCCCGATTTGGCCAGCACCACGGCCGAACGCCAATCGGCGAAGCCGGGGCCGAATTGCGCATTGGCGAGCGCCGTGCGCCAATTGTCGCCAAGCTCGATCCGCATGTCCGGGTCGCGCCAGCCGCGCCCGGCCTCGTAACGCATCATGCCGTTGCGCAGCGAATCCGCCGCCGCTTCCTGCATCCGCGCGTCATAGGAGGTGCGCACCCACAGACCGCCGGCATAGACGCTGTTGGCATTGTCGCCCTCGGCATCCTCGCCGAAGCGCTGGATCAACTCGCGGCGGACCTCTTCCATATAATAGCCGCCGACATTGGCGACGCCGGGGCCCGCGCTGCGCACGGTGCCGAGCGGCTGGGCCTGCGCCTGCGCACGCTGCGCGGCGGTGATCTTGCCGTTCGCCTCCATCTGCCCGAGCACCCAGTCGCGCCGCTCCTTGGCGCGCTCGCCATTGCGATTGGGGTCATAGGCGCTCGGCGCCCGCGGCAGGATCGCCAGGAAAGCGAATTCGTGCAGCTGCAGGTCAGCGACATCCTTGTCGAAATAGGCGCGCGACGCCGCCTGCACGCCATAAGCGTTCCGGCCGAGGAAGATCTGGTTGAGGTAGAGCTGGAGGATCTGCTGCTTGGTCAGCACGCTCTCGATGCGGCCGGCGAGGAAGGCTTCCTTGATCTTGCGGGTGACCGAATATTCATCGCCGAGCAGCAGATTCTTGGCGACCTGCTGGGTGATCGTGGAGCCGCCGCGGGCGCGCTCGCCGCTACCGGCCTTGGAGACATAGTCGAAGATCGCGCCCAGCGTGCCGGTCCAGTCGATCCCGCCATGCTCGAAGAAGGTCTTGTCCTCGGCTGAAGTGAAGGCGTCGACCAATTGCTGCGGAAATTCGTCGAAGGACAGTTCCACCCGCCGCTCGCGGGCGAAGGTCTGCACCGTCGTCCCGTCGGCGTCGCGGACATAGGTCGGCAGCGGCGGCCGGTAGGTCAGCAGGCTCTCCGCCGACGGCAGGTCCCGCGCGAACATGAACCAGAGCATGCCGTAGAAAATGAAGGGCAGGGTCGAGAGCGCGGCCAGCCACTTCACCCAGCGTCTGTCCCACAGGCCGCTGACCCGGCGCGTGACCGGCTCGGCCCATTCGCCGAGCGCATGCGCGCCGTCCGCCACGCGAGCGAAGCCGCCGCGGCGAAGGGTCAGGCGTTCGGAAGGGTCGGGATCGTCGGCCATGCGAGCGGGCGGTTTAGGCGAAGCGCCGCGCCGTGGCTAGCGGGCTGGCGACGAGTCGTTGGCTCACGGCGCAGCCTGGCGCCTGTCCAGAAACCGCCTCGAGAAATGCGCCTCGATCGCGCGGCGCATGCCGGTGGCGATGGCGCGTTGCCCTTCCGCGCTGCTGAGGAAGCGGGCATCCTCCTCGGTGCTGACATAGCCGGCCTCGAACAGGATGGAGGGCACGTCAGCGGCCTTCAGCACGATGAAGGCGGCGAAGCGATGCCAGTCGCGCTGGAAGGTGATGAGCGACGAGGCCTCGCGGTGGAGGATGCGGGCAAAATCGGCGGAGACCGCCATGCTCTCGCGCTGGGCGAGGTCGATCAGGATCAGATTGACGTTGGCGTCGTCGGACATGGCGACGCCACCGACCGCGTCCACCGCATTTTCGCGCTGCGCCAGCGCCGCCGCCTCAGCGTCGGAGGCGACTTCGGACAATGTGTAGATGGTCGCGCCGCGGGCGGTGTTGTTCGATTCCGCCGCGTCGGCGTGCAGCGAGACAAACAGGTCAGCGCCCATCCGTCGGGCGATGGCATAACGCTGCTCGAGCGGGATGAAGCTGTCGTCGTCGCGGGTGAGGGCGACGCGCACCCGGCCGGACGCGGCCAGCTCGTCGCGCATCGCCCGGGCGATGGCGAGGGTGACGTCCTTTTCCTGCAGCCCCGCGATCGCGCCCGGCGCGCCGGGATCGCGGCCGCCATGGCCGGCGTCGATCACCACCAACGGCGGATTGTCCCCGCGCGCCGGCGTGATCGCGGGCAAGGGAGGGCCTTCGGCCGCGCCGTCGATCGGAATGACGACCGCGCCGGTTTCATCGGCGGCGGGCGCGTCGGACGGTGGGCCGAAGCCGCATAGCCACAGGATCAGGCCGAGCAGATAGCTCATCTGTTCATTCCGCAAGACCCGCGCATTTCCGCCGCTTATTCCGTCCTACGGTTCCTTGCAGGCCATTGCCCGCACCCCACATGAATGCTAGCAAGTCTAATCCGGCGTGTGTCCCAGGCAAAGCCCTGATCCCGACCTCCGCCTGGACTGGTTTCGTTAGGTTTACGCTGCATGAGGCAATTTCCCCTTGAGCTGATGCACCTCCGCACCGCGGAAGTGATCGGCCCCGGGGCGCGTCCGGCATACATCGCCGGCAGCCAGAGCGCAGCGACTGCTTCGATTTTCCATCACATCAGAACTTCGTCCGCAACGCTTCGGCGCGCGCGGGCGGCAACATCAGAGCGCGCGCAAGCGATCGGCCTCGTCCTTCAGGGCAAGGCCGGCACGCCGCGCGCGTGGAGACATATCAATGACAATGCGCATGCTGGTCGACGCGCGCCACCCGGAGGAAACCCGGGTCGCGGTGGTCAAAGGTAACCGGATCGAAGAATTCGACTTCGAATCCGCCGAACACAAGCAGCTCAAGGGTAATATCTATCTCGCCAAGGTGACGCGCGTGGAGCCCTCGCTCCAGGCGGCGTTCGTCGATTATGGCGGGAACCGCCACGGCTTCCTCGCCTTCAGCGAAATCCACCCGGATTATTACCAGATCCCGCGCGAGGACCGCGAGGCCCTGCTCCGCGAAGAGATGGAGCATGCCGAGGAGGAGGCGCGGCTGCGCTCGGCCGAGCTGGACGACCATGACGACGATCATGGCGATGACGATTTCGCCCAGGACGACGATCACCGCGACGGCGACGAGCAGGACGCAGCGCCGGAAGGCGAAGAGTCGCTCGACGAAAATGGCGAACCGGTTGCGCCGAAGGAGGCCGAGAACGCTTCCGACGAAGGCGCGGTCGAGAGCCTGCGCCGCAAGCGCCAGAATCTGCGCCACCGCTACAAGATCCAGGACGTCATCAAGCGCCGCCAGGTGCTACTGGTCCAGGTCGTTAAGGAAGAGCGCGGCAATAAGGGCGCGGCGCTGACCACCTATCTGTCGCTGGCCGGCCGCTATTGCGTGCTCATGCCCAACACGTCGCATGGCGGCGGGATCAGCCGGAAGATTTCGAACGGCTCCGATCGCAAGCGGCTGAAGCAGATCATGGCCGATCTGAACCTGCCGACGACGATGGGCCTGATCGTGCGCACCGCCGGCCTCCAGCGCACCAAGACCGAGATCAAGCGCGACTTCGATTATCTCGCCCGCCTGTGGGACGAGATTCGCGAGAACACTTTGAAGTCGGCGGCGCCGGCTCTGGTCTATCAGGACAGCGACCTGATCAAGCGCGCGATCCGCGACGTTTACAGCCGCGACATCGACGAAATCCATGTCGAGGGCGAGGAAGGCTATCGCCACGCCCGCGCTTTCATGAAGTTGCTGATGCCGAGCCATGTGCGGCGCGTGAAAGAATATAACGACCCGGTGCCGCTGTTTCAGCGTCACGGCGTCGAGGATCAGCTCTCCGGCATGTATCAGCCGCTCGTGCAGCTGAAGTCCGGCGGCTATCTGGTGATCAACCCGACCGAGGCTTTGGTCTCGATCGACATCAACTCCGGCCGCTCGACCCGCGAGCACAATATCGAGCAGACGGCGTTCGCCACGAACATCGAGGCGGCCAACGAGATCGCCCGCCAGCTGCGCCTGCGCGACATGGCCGGCCTCGTCGTCATCGACTTCATCGACATGGAACAGTCCGGCCACATCCGGAAGGTCGAGCGGGCGATGAAGGAGGCGTTGAAGAACGACCGTGCCCGCATCCAGGTCGGCCGCATCTCCAGCTTCGGCCTGATGGAAATGAGCCGCCAGCGCCTGCGCACCGGCGTGCTCGAAGCGTCCACCAAGCCCTGCCCGCATTGCGAGGGCTCCGGCCTGATGCGCACCGCGTCGTCGGCTGGCCTCAGCGCCCTGCGCATGCTCGAGGACGAGGCCGCCCGCGGCCGCGGTTCGATCATCCGCCTGCGCGCCGGCCGCGAGGCGGCAATCTATCTGCTCAACCGTAAGCGCGCCGAGATTGGCGAGGTCGAGGCCCGCTACGGCGTCTCGATCGAGGTCGTGATCGACGAGAGCTTCGAAGGCGCCCGCATGAGCGTCGAATCCATGGGCCCGCCGCCAGCCTTCCGCCCGGCGCCCGTCGTCTCACGGCCGGTCGAGGAAGAGGATGATCTCGACGAGGCGTTCGAGGACGAAGAGGACGAGGTCGAACCGGCCGAGGAAGGCGACGAAGCCGATGAGCCCCGCCGCGATCAGCGCCGTGGCCAGCGTGAAGGCCGCGAGGAGCGCGGAGACCGGGACGAGCAGGGCGAAGGCGGGGGCCGCAAGCGCCGCCGTCGTCGTGGCCGTCGCGGCGGTCGCCGTCCGCTCGAGGAAGGTCAGGAGCAGCGCGAGGACGAGGCTGTCGATGCCGCGGCCGAGGGCGACGACCAGCCGGTGGCCGAGGCTGAGGCTGAGGCCGAAGCCGTGACGGAAGCGCCCGCTGAAGCCGCGCCTGCCGCCGAGGACGATGAAAAGCCGCGCCGCGGCCGCCGTCGCCCCCGCGCCCGCAAGGCGGACGAGGCCGAGGCTCCTGCGGCGGAAGCGCCTCAGCCTGCCCCGGCCGAAGCGCCTGCTGCTGTCGAGCCCGAGCCCGAGCCGGAGCCCGCTCCGGCGGTCGAGGTAGAGGCGGAAGAAAAGCCCAAGCCGAAGGCCCGCCGCAGCCGCGCCAAGAAGCCGTCGGCTGCCGAGGAGGCCGTTGAGGAAGCAGCCGCTGAGCCTGCTCCCAAGGCGCCCGCGCGCAGGTCGTCCGCCAAGAAAGCGGTTCCGCTCGCAGCCAAGCTCGATGCCCAGGCGGGCGGCGGGACGGCCGATCCGGCTTCGCCCGAGGCGCCGGTGCTGGAGCGTCAGACGCTGGAAGGCGGCGACGAGCGCGAGACTGGCGACGACACCGATTCCTCGCCGGCTCGGCGCGGCTGGTGGCAGCGCACGTTCGGCGGATAAGCGTCGGCCCGGACGGGGGTTTCATCCGCCGTTCAGATTGAGAGAGGGACAGCAGGCGTATGGTTCAAACATCCGCACGCGGCACCCTAAGCGTGCTGTTCGTCCGTCTCCTGATGATCGTGGCGGTGGGCTTTGTCGCCCTGATCGCGCGTCCGGCGGCGGCTCAATCGATCCTGCGCGATGCGGAGACGGAGGCGTTGCTGCGCGACGCCTCCGCCCCGCTGATCGAGGCGTCCGGCCTGCGCCCGGCCGACGTGCGGATGGTCCTGATCCACGATGATTCGATCAACGCCTTCGTCGCGGGCGGACAGATCGTCTATATTCACTCCGGCCTGATCACCCAGTCCGACAATCTGAACGAGTTGCAGGGCGTCATCGCGCACGAGCTCGGGCACGTCGTCGGCGGCCACATCATCCGCAGCGGCGAAGGCATCCAGCAGGCGACCAGCATCTCGATCCTCTCGCTGCTGCTCGGCGCGGCGGCGATGCTCGCCGGGGCAGGGCCGGCGGGCGCGGCGATCATGGGCCTTGGCCAGCAGGTCGCGATGAGCCAGTTCCTGGCCTTCACCCGCATCCAGGAAAGCAGCGCCGACCAAGCGGGGGCGAGCTATCTTGCCCGCGCGGGGATCAGCGGCCGGGGCAGCCTCGCCTTCTTCGGCCGGCTGCAGAATCTCGAATTCCGCTACAATATCCCGCAGGAAAACAGCTATCAGCGCACCCATCCGCTGAACAGCGAGCGCATGGCCGCGCTGGAGGGTGCCTATCGCGCCGATCCGGCCTGGGACACGCCGACTCCGCCCGAGCTCGAGGCGCGCTTCCAGCGCGTCCGCGCCAAGCTGGCCGGCTATACCGACGAGCCGGAGCGCGTGTTCCAGCGCTATCCGGAGAGCGATCAGTCCGTGCCGGGGCGCTATGCGCGCGCTTATGCCTGGCATCGTGCCGCCCATCCCGAACGTGCCCTGGCCGCCGCGGAATCTTTGCTAACCGAAGCGCCGCACGACGCTTATTTTCTTGAGCTGAAAGGCCAGATCCTGCTGGAATCCGGCCGGCCGGACGAAGCGCTGGCGGCCTTGCGCGAAGCGGTCGCACTGTCGCGCAATGAGCCGCTGATTGCGTCGATCTTCGGCCATGCTTTGATCTCGACCGAGGATCCCGCGCATTTCGTCGAGGCCGAGCGGGTGCTGCGCACCGTGGTGCAGCGCGATCACGAAAATCCGTTCGCCTGGTACCAGTTGGGCGTCGTTTACGACCGCAAGGGCGACATCGGCCGGGCGAGCCTGGCCACGGCCGAACGCTACAGCCTGATGGGCCAGCCGCAGCTGGCGATGGTCAGCGCGCAGAACGCCATGGCCGGAATTCCGACCAACACGCCCGACTGGATCCGCGCGCAGGACATTTTGATGGTTTCGCGCAACGAAATCGAGCGCCGGGGACGCCGCAACCGCCGCGCCACGGACACGCCGTCAGCAACGGTCGCGCCGCGTCCTATTTTCCAATATTGAGAGCAAGATGAGCGACAAGGGGGAGCGCCGCGCCAGCGGCTGGATTGGTTTGGCCATCGCCGGCGTGGCCGGGATCGCGATCGGCGCGCTGGTGATGCTGCTGCTCGGCGGCGGGATCGGCGACGATCGGATCAAGCGCGTGGTGCGCGAGGCGCTGATGGAGCAGCCCGAAATCCTGCCCGAAGCGATGGCCGAGCTGAACCGCAAGGAGGCCGCTGCCGCGATCGGCCCGCGTCGCGCCGAGTTCGAAACGCCCTATCAGGGTGCCTGGGCCGGCGCCGAGGATGGCGACGTCGTTTTGGTCGAATTCTTCGATTATGCCTGCGGCTATTGCCGCCAGAGCAATGCGGCGATCGACCGCCTGCTGGCCGAGGATCCGCGCCTGAAAGTGGTCTGGCGCGAATTGCCGGTGCTCGGCCCGGCCAGCCAGGAGGCAGCCCTCGCCAGCCTCGCCGCTGCCGACCAGCGCCGCTTCCGCCCCTTCTACCAGGCCGTCTTCGCAGCCGGCCGCCCGACCCCGGACACGATCCGCGCCGCGATGGCGCAGGCGGGCGTGCAACCGGCCGCGCCGAGCCAGGCCCACCAGACCGAAATCCAGCGCAACGTCGAGCTGGCGCAGCTCGTCCGCGCCAGCGGCACGCCGACCTTCGTCGTCGGCGACAAGATCTTCCACGGCGCCGTGCCCTATGAGCAGCTCAAGGAAGCGATCGACACCGCGCGGGCGCGGCGGGGAAGCTGATTCGACCTGTGGATTGGCGCGTCGTCGGCACGACGGCTTTGAGCGGGCGCAGCGCTAGGCCTTGAACCCCTGTGCCACGACATACCATTCGCTGCTGTCCTTGCGGCTCGCGGGGGGCTTGGCGTGCTTGACGGTGGTGAAGCGGCGCTTGAGTTCGGCGACCAGGTTGTTGTCTGCGCCGCCAGCCAGCACCTTGGCCACGTAAGCGCCGCCGGGGCGGAGCACTTCGCCGGCGAATTCCAGGCCAGCTTCGACCAGGGCCATGGTGCGCAGATGGTCGGTCTGCGGGTGGCCAACGGTGTTCGCGGCCATGTCGCTGAGCACGATGTCGGCCTGGCCGCCGAGCGCTTCCTTCAGCAGGCCCGGCGCGCTGTCGTCCATGAAATCGAGGTGCAGGATGGTGGCGCCGTCGATTGGATCGGTGGGCAGGAAGTCGATCCCGACCACCTCCGCCTTGGGCGCGCGCTTGCGCACCACCTGGGTCCAGCCGCCGGGCGCGATGCCGAGATCGACGACCCGCTTCACCCCACCGAGCAGTTTGAAACGCTCGTCCAGCTCGATCAATTTGTAGGCGGCGCGCGAGCGATAGCCCTCGGCCTTCGCCTTCTTCACATAAGGATCGGACAGCTGCCGCTCGATCCATTTGGTGGAGCTGACCTTGCGGCCTTTGGCGGTGCGGATGCGTTCAGCCATGGCGGGTCAGATGCGATAGCCGTCGCGCGCCATCAGCGAGCGCAAGATGCCCTCGCGAATGCCGCGGTCGGCGATGCCGAGCGTTTCCGCCGGCCAGATGTCCATGATCGCTTCAAGGATCGCGCAGCCCGCGACGACCAGATTGGCGCGGTCATGGCCGATGCAGGGAAATTGCGCGCGCTCGTCATGGCTCGCCGCCGACAGCATCGCGCCGATCTCGCGCATCGCGTGGGCCGGCACCATCAGCCCGTCCACCGCCTTGCGGTCATAGGCCGGCAGCGCGAGATACACGCTTGCCAGGGTGGTCACGGTGCCGCTGGTGCCCATCAGGCGAATGTCGGTGCGGTTCTTCGGCAGCAACGCCTGGAAGCGGCTGAAGGCGTGGCGCACGCGTTCGCGCATGCGGCCATAACCGGCCAGCCTTTCCTCGCGAGTGTTGAACGCCGTGCCTTCGCTCTCGGTCAGCGAGACGACGCCCCAGGGCGCGCTCCACCAGCAGCGGATGCGCGGCGCATCGCCATCCGTGTCGATCAGCACCAATTCGGTCGAGCCGCCGCCAATGTCGAAGATCAGCGCCGGGCCGTCGCCGGGTTCGAGCAAACGGTGGCAGCCGAGCATAGCCAGCCGCGCTTCCTCCTCCGGGGAGATGATCTCGAGGCAGATGCCTGTCTCATTCTTCACCCGCTCGACGAACTGGCGGCCATTGGCGGCGCGGCGGCAGGCCTCGGTCGCGACCGAGCGGGCCAGACTCACCCGTCGGCGGCGCAATTTCTCCGAGCAGACGGCAAGTGCGGCGACCGCGCGGTCCATCGCATCCTGGCTGATCCGGCCGGTGGTGCCGAGGCCTTCGCCCAGCCGGACCACGCGCGAAAAGGCATCGACGACGGTGAAGCCCTCGTCGGCGGGGCGCGCGACCAGCAGCCGGCAATTGTTGGTGCCCAGGTCGATCGCGCCATAGGTGTGACGTGGGCCGCGGCGGCCTGCCGGCAGGGCCGGTGGCGCTAAATCAGGCGTTGGGAGGACCGCCTCGTCCGGGACTCGACCCGGTTCCTGCGGCGCGTGAGCAGCTTGCTGCGCCATGATTAAACACGTCTCTTTTCATTCCGGCGCAGGGAGATACCCCACACCGTGACCTGCCAAGAGGTGTAACACGGCCAATGGCTTGTGAGCAAGCGAACGGCCCGGTGTGCCGTTGACACTGTCCCGGCTCGGGCCTATCTCGCGCGTCCGGCGCTGCCCGATCCTCTAACGGTAAGAGAGCGGACTCTGACTCCGTCAATCAAGGTTCGAATCCTTGTCGGGCATCCAGCCGCCGCGCCGCTGACCTAGATCAGCTTCTGCCGCACCGCCAACACGACCGCGTGGATCTTGTTGGTTGCGCCCAATTTACGAACCGCATTGCTCAGGTGGAATTCCACGGTGCGTGGACTGCGGCCGATGATCGTCGCAGTCTCCCATGCGGCCTTGCCCAGACTGACCCAATGGAGGCATTCCAGCTCGCGAGCCGTCAGGTCCGCGGGAGGCACGTCGATCTGGTCCGGTACGACGTTCTGCGCCGGCGTTGGTGTATCGCCGAGGTCTGCCGGCTCCAGCCCGGTGAGATCGGTGACGCAGCCGACGGCGCGCCGGTGTCCTGAGGTCGGATCGATCACGAGGCAGGCCACCGACCGCCATTTCCGCACCTGACCGTCCACGCGGATGACCCGGAAATCGTTGTGATAATGCTCGTCCCGCACGATCATCTCGGCAAGCCGCCCGACATCGATCACGGTGGCGAACTCGACGTCGTCCGGGTGGATGTGCCTGCGAAAATCTTCGATCCGAAGGATCGTACCGAATGGCAGCTGCAGCAGTTCATGCCAGCGCGCGTCGCACAGCAGAACATTGTCATCGATATCGTAATCCCAGATGCCGGTCGGTAACCCCTTGGAATTTATCATTGCCCCCCCCGGTAGTGCCTTACTGACTTACATTAATAACGCTGGGGTCGTTCGAAGGGCCCATCACCTCGCAAGTTTCCGAGGTCCGCGTGGCGGGAGGGCGGATTAGGGGCGCCTCCTTTCATTCTCGTCGGGGGACGTGGTTTGGACCGGAACAAGCTGACGCTGAAGAATGCGGAACTGTATTCCGGTGCCGAACTGCTGGACCTTTACGGCTCGGATATCCTCGATCAGCTCCGCCAACTCCGCGATGCCGCCGTCCGCCGAGACGATGATGCGCAGGTCGCCATGCTCGACTTGCGCCGCCTGCAGATAGAGGCGATTCTCGGCATCTGAATGGCCTGACCCCTTTTCCAGGCCGCCCCCGCCTTCTTCGGTGAACCCCAGGAACGGGGCGCGGAGGAAGACGATGGAACCGAACAATCCCAATCAGCAGGAACGTCAGGTCGAAACCGTGACCGACGAGCAATGGGCGCAGATGCAGCGCGAGGCGATGGGCGAGAAATATCCCGGCGACGCGGAAATGGCGCGTGAGCGGGAGGCCTTCCAGGCGGAGTTCGAGGCGCATCAGGCAGACCAAGGAGCGCCCGCCCAGGAAGCGCCGGCCCACCAGGCCCCGGCAGCCGAGGCGCACGCGGCCCCGGCCGAAACCCGGGAGTGGAACGCCCGCGAGTGGCTGAACGAGGCCTTCAAGGACGATCCCGGCTTCAAGGATCTCAGCGCGGACGACATGTCCCGGCTCGAGGCGCTGGCCAACGAAAAGCATGCCGAGCTTGCCGGCGAGGTCCAGGCTTGGGCCAATGAGAAGAGCGCCGAATGGGCGGGTGGTCTGCGAGACAGCCTGCGCGAGGGGCTGGACAGCAGCGCCAAGCTCGAGGGCTTCTTCGATCGCCACTTGGCCGACGGCGAGTTTAGCGATGCCGACAAGGCCGCGCTGGAGCAGGCCGCCAAGGATATGACGCCGGCGGAAGGGGCGGGCATCGTCCTGCCGATCGTCGAGGAGCTTCACGAGATTCACGGCGACCTGATCGACGGAGTCGAGATGATCGCCGATCACGCGATCGACGACGTGCAGGACATTGTCGAGGCGCGCGCCGAAATGCCGGGCGGCGATTCCGAGCATGTGCAGAAGATGCTGCAGGACCTCGAGGAAGCGCCGGAGAGAATCCATGACGCGCTGGAATGGGAGCGCGAACAGGCAGACCGTGAATTCGGCAAGGTCGAGGACCGGCTGGAGCTGATCGAGGCCGGGGCCGACCCCAAGGATCTGCCACCGGACACCGATACCTATCAGGTCGACGACAATGCCGAACAATATGAGGCCGAGGCGGCCTGACCGGCACCGCTTCGCGGCAACGCAAGGCGACGCAATCCGGCCCTGAAAGCGTTCGGGACGGATTGCTTCGTCGCGCCGCTCCTCGCAAGGATGGTGCGAGGAGATGGTCATGGAGCAGGTGCTGGCCGAGGTGCTGGCGGCGATCGAGCCGTATCGCGGTTCGGGCAAGGTCGCGGACTACATTCCTGCGCTCGCCTGCGTTGATCCCAACAAATTCGGCATCGCCTTCGCCGGAGAAGATGGCGTGGTCCACGGCGCCGGGGATTGCGACGAGCCCTTCTCGCTCCAGTCGGTCTCCAAGGTGTTCACGCTCGCTCTGGCACTGGAGCGGGTACAGGCGGATCTTTGGCTAAAGGTCGGCCGAGAGCCTTCGGGCAGCGCCTTCAATTCGATCGTTCAACTCGAAAGTGAGAATGGCAAACCCCGCAATCCCCTGATCAACGCCGGCGCGATCGCCACCACCGGGCAATTGGTGGGCAAAGGCAGCGCCGACGCGGCGATCGCGGACCTGCTGACCTTTCTTCGGACCCAGGCGCAGGACGAGCGGATCAATGTCGACGAAATGGTCGCCGCCTCCGAAGCCGCGACCGGAAGCCGCAACCGCAGCCTCGGCTGGTTCATGAAGACCTACGGCATCATCGACGGCGACGTGAACACCGTCCTCGACGCCTATTTCCGCCAATGCGCGGTAGCGATGTCCTGTCGCCAGCTGGCCCGGGCCGGGCTGTTCCTCGCCTTCGACGGTCGCGACCCGGTGACCGGCGAGGAGGCGGTGGTCTGGCACAATGCGCGGCGGATCAACTCGGTGATGCTGCTCTGCGGCCATTATGACAATTCGGGCGAGTTCGCCTACCGGATCGGCCTGCCCGGCAAATCCGGGGTTGGCGGCGGCATCCTGGCCATCGCCCCCGGCCACGGCGCGATCGCGGTCTGGTCGCCGGGCCTCAATCAATATGGCACCAGCGCCGTCGGCGCGCGTGCGCTCGAGCAGTTTGTCGAACGCACGGGGTGGTCCGTCTTCGCGGGGCTGGGCAATTCGCATCTGGCCACCCCATAAGGCTGGCGGGTCTCAATTTGGCGCGGCTTCGCCTCGCCAGGAAGGCCCTGTCGTGCTCGGATCGCTGCGTACCGCCCGCCCGAACCCGTCCGCTGCGCTCGTCTCGACCTGCCTGCTGGCGCTCGCCCTTGGCGGTTGCGGCGGCGGCAGTGGCGGCGGCGCCAGCTCGACGCAGCCGCCGTCCATCCCCGCGCCCACGCCGCCTCCGCCTCCGCCCCCGTCGACCGGCTTCAATGATGCGGAATTCACCGCCTCGGTCTGGAATGTGGTGAATATGGCGCTGCCGGCCTTCGAGGCGGGGGCGACGGGCCGGGGCGTGACCATCGCAATCATCGATTCGGGTGTCACCTCGACCGATCCCGAATTTGCCGGCCGGCTGACGGTGCTCGGGCGACCCACGGGGCAGGACGGCCACGGCACCGCGGTGGCGGCGATCGCCGCGGGGGCGAGGAACGGCAGGGGGACGATGGGGGTCGCGTTCGAAGCGACCATCCTGTCCTACAACACCATGCGCTGCGCGTCCGACTGCTTCCATTCGCTGGATGATGTGGCCGCCGCAGTCGATGACGCGGTGAGCAGAGGGGCAAGGGTGATCAACCTCTCCCTGGTCGGCCCCGCCAGCCGCGAGCCTCTGCTCTCCGCGCTGATCCGGGCGACCCAGGCCGGCGTGATCGTCGTCATCGCCGCGGGCAATACCGGCGGGGCGGAACCGGAAGGCTTCGCGCTGGCCAATGCCACGATGACGAACAGCCGGCTGCTGATCATCGTCGGCGGGCATGATGCCAATGGGCAATTGTCGCCCGGCTCCTCGCGGGCGGGCAGCGGCGCGCAATGGTATCTGGCCGCTTATGGTGGCGCGACCTCCTTTTCAGCTCCGGTGGTCAGCGGTGCCGCGGCCCTGCTCGCCGCGTCCTTTCCCGGCCTTTCCGGCCAGCAGATTGCGACGATCCTGCTCGAGACGGCAATCGATGCGGGCGCGCCCGGGCAGGACCCGGTTTACGGCAATGGCGTTCTCGATATTGGCCGCGCCTATGAGCGCGCCCGTCAGGTCGCGACCGGCAGCTAGACCAAAGGCGCCGATTGCGTCCGGTGCAACCGCCCGGTCGCAATGATCAACGCCTTTCGGGTTCCCGCCGGACGAAGGGCAGGGTAGGTAGCGGGGCGGAGACTCGTCGACGTGCCCGAAGCCGATACCGCTCTGATCCTGGCGCGCATCCAGTTCGCGTTCACGATCTCGTTCCACTTCATCTTCCCGGCCTTCTCGATCGGGCTGGCCTCCTATCTCGCCGTGCTGGAGGCACTGTGGCTGAAGACGGGCAAGGCGGCCTATCTCAACCTCTTCAAATATTGGCTGAAGATCTTCGCCATCACCTTCGCGATGGGCGTCGTTTCGGGCATCGTCATGTCCTACCAGTTCGGCACCAACTGGTCGGTCTTCTCCGACCGCGCCGGGCCGGTGATCGGCCCATTGATGGCCTATGAAGTGCTCACCGCCTTCTTCCTGGAGGCCGGTTTCCTTGGCGTGATGCTGTTCGGAATGAACAAGGTCGGCAAGAAATTGCATTTCATGGCGACCCTGATGGTCGCGATCGGCACCTTCATTTCCGCCTTCTGGATCCTCAGCGTGAACAGCTGGATGCAGACGCCGCAGGGCCATTATGTCGACGGGGTGACCGGTCAGTTCATGCCCGGCGACTGGTGGGCGATCATCTTCAACCCCAGTTTCCCCTATCGCCTCGTTCACACGGTGATCGCCGCTTACCTCACCACCGCCTTGATCGTCGGCGGGGTCGCCGCCTGGCATCTGCTGCGCGCCCGGCGCGAGGGCGGGCACAAGACCGATGAAGTCCGCACCATGTTCTCGATGGCGATGTGGATGCTCGCTCTGGTCGCGCCGGTGCAGATTTTGGTCGGTGACATGCACGGGCTCAATACGCTGGAGCATCAGCCGGCCAAGGTGATGGCGATGGAAGGCCATTTCGACAGCCATCCCGACGGCGCGCCTTTGATCCTGTTCGGAATCCCCGATCAGGCCGCGAAGACCGTCCATTATGCGATCGAGATCCCGAAACTCTCCTCCTTGATCCTGAAGCATGATCTGAACGCGCCGCTCGCGGGCCTGGACACCATCCCGGACAATGAAGAGCCGCCGGTCGGTATCGTCTTCTGGTCGTTCCGGATCATGGTCGGCCTGGGCTTCCTGATGCTCGGCCTCGGCCTGTTCAGCCTGCTCGCGAGAGCCCGCAAGAAGCTCCACGACTGGAAATGGCTGCATCGTTACGCCTTGGTGATGGGGCCGTCGGGGCTGATCGCGGTACTGGCCGGCTGGGTCACCACCGAAGTCGGCCGCCAGCCCTGGGTCATTTACGGCATCATGCGCACCGCCGATGCCCGCTCGCCAATCGAGGCGCCCGCGGTCGCGGCCTCGCTAATCGCCTTTGTCATCGTCTACTTCATCGTCTTCGGCGCGGGCGTCTGGTATCTCCTGCGCCTGATGCGTCAGCCGCCGCACCCCGGCGAAACCGGCCCGGCCCGCGCCCCGATCCGCAGCGCCGGCATCACCCAGGCGGCGGCCATCGACGAGGACGGCGCCGATCCGAACCCTGACGAAAGTGAGGGGGCACGCTGATGGATCTCACCATCATCTGGGCCTTCATCATCGCCTTTGCGGTCGCGATGTATGTGGTGATGGACGGGTTCGATCTGGGCATCGGCATTCTCTTCCCGCGCATCCCGGTCGGCCGCCAGCGCGACCAGGCGATGAACTCGATCGCGCCGGTCTGGGACGGCAATGAGACCTGGCTGGTGCTCGGCGGCGGCGGGCTGATGGCGGCCTTTCCGCTGGCTTACGCCGTGGTCCTGCCCGCTTTGTACGCGCCCCTGATCGCGATGCTGCTCGGCCTGGTCTTCCGCGGCGTCGCGTTCGAGTTTCGCTGGCGCGACCCCGGTCATCGCCGGCTGTGGGACGCGGGTTTCTGCATCGGCTCGCTGGTCGCGACCTTCGCGCAGGGTGTGACGCTCGGCGCCTTGCTGCAGGGCATTCATGTCGAAGGCCGCGCTTATGCGGGCGGCTGGTGGGATTGGCTGCAGCCGTTCAGCCTGCTGACCGGTGCGGCGCTGGTCGTCGCCTACGCCTTGCTCGGCGCCACCTGGCTGATCTGGAAGACCGAGGACGAATTGAACGCCCGCGCCCGCCGCTTCGCAACCTGGCTGTTGCCTGCTTTCCTGCTGATCGTCGGCGCCGTCAGCCTCGCCACGCCGTTCCTCGACAACGTGCCGAAATATCACGAGCGCTGGTTCCAGTGGCCGGGCCTCATGTTCACCGGCCTGATGCCGTTGCTGTTCGGCGGCATCGCCTTGTTCTGCTGGGAGCATATCCGCCGCGGGCGCGACTGGCTGCCCTTCGCCTCGACGCTCGCCATGTTCGGGCTGACCATGATCGGCCTCGCCATCTCGATCTGGCCGGACGTGATCCCGGGCCGGGTGACCATCTGGGACGCGGCCGCGCCTTACTCCAGCCAGCTCTTCATGCTGGTCGGCGCTTTGGTGCTGGTGCCGATCATCCTCGCCTACACCGCCTGGTCCTATTGGGTCTTCCGCGGCAAAGTGGGCGATGAGGGCTATCATGCCCACGATCATTGAGGGCGAAGAGGGCGCCGCCCCCGGCCCCTGGTGGAAAAGGCTTGGCTGGTTTGTCGGCCTGTGGGCGGCGAGCGTGCTGGTGCTTGGCGCAGTCGCCTACGTGCTGCGCCTCTGGATCGTCTGAGCGGGCCTAGACCGCCACGGCCTGCACGATCCCCATCGGCGTTGGTGTCGGCGTCACGCTCTCGAGCTGAAAGCCGGTCCGTTCGAGCAAGGCAGAGAATTCGGCGGCGGTCCGCTCCTTGCCGCCGGTCATCACCATCATGTTGAGGTCCATCAGGAAGCCCGGATGGTTCTCGACCGTCTCCGGCAGCAGCGCGTCGATGATGACGACCCGCCCGCCGGGCCGGATCGCCGCGCGGATGTTCCGCAGGATCGCCTCGCTGCGCGCATCGTCCCAATCGTGCAGGATCAGCTTCAGCAAATAGAGGTCGCCCGCCGGCACGCTTTCGAAAAAGTCGCCGCCGATAACCTCGATGCGCGGCTCGGCGATGTCCGGCCGCACCGTGTCGGCGATTTCCGGCAAGTCGAACAGCACCCCGCGCGCGTCGGGAGCCCGCGCCAGCAGTCCCGCGATCAGCGTTCCCCGGCTGCCGCCCACATCCACTGCGACCTCGAATGGCGGCGGCGTCCAGGCTGCCATCAGAATCGTCTCGATCAGCAGGGTGGTGGCGCGCATCGCCCGGCTGAACGCCTCCGCCTCGGCGGGATGATCGCCATACCAGTCGAACACCGGCCGGCCGTATACATGGTCGAAGGCGGTCCCGCCATCTGTCAGGCTGCGCCCCAGCGCGCCCCAGCCGGCATAATGTTCGCCCCCGAAAATGGCGCGCAGGAACGGGCGCTGCGAGAGCGGATGGTCGCTCTTCAGGAAGATGCTGGTGTCGCTATGCCCGAAATGCTCGCCGTCGGCGGTGGTGAACAGGCCGGCGGAGACGAGCGCCTTCATCAGCCGGCGCAGCGGCTCCTCGCGCGCGCCGGTTGCCGCCGCGATCGTCTCAAGCGTCGCCGGCTCGTCGCCGATCGCATCGGCCACGCCGAGGTCGGCCGCGGCCCACAAAGCGCGCGACACCCACAGGCCGGAAGCCATCTCGACCAAGGCGAACAGGGGATTGGATTGGGGGAAAGTCGGCATGGACGCGCTCCTCGCGTCCTCAGCGAAGCGCCCGCCCGGGCGTCCGCGTCAAGTCCCGATCAGCGCGTGTCGCGCTGATACCATTCGCGCGCAGCGACCGCGTCGGCATATTTCACGTCGGCATGCGTCACACGATGCAATTCCAGCACGACGCTGTTGTGCAGCGGCTCGTCGAAACTGAGCCCGACGATCCCGCCGCGATGCCAGACAACCCGGCACAGGCAGTCGAGCCCGCCGGCGATCAGCACCCCTTCGCTGCCCAGCTTCAGTTCTGCGGCGCAATTGATCGACGCGCCGGTGTTGGAGAGGTTGCGGACGGCGACATTATGGGTCCCGGTCAGCGACTGAAATTGGCCGTTCAGCACCACCCGCCGCCGCGGGCTGCGCTGCGCCTTGTATTCGGACTGCGGCAAGGGGCCGGAATCGGGTGTGAACGCGTCCATATCACGCCTGCGCTAGCAGCTTCGGGTTAAGACAGGACTAACCAGTCGACGCTGCGCACTTGTTGCGCCGCAGCATCATTGCTATGGCGCGCGCCCCGCAACCTGCGCCCTCCATTCGAGTTATCATCCCATGAGCCTTCGCAACGTGGCGATTATCGCCCACGTCGATCACGGCAAGACGACCCTGGTCGATCAGCTGTTCCGCCAGTCCGGCACCTTCCGCGACAATCAGCGCGTGGAAGAGCGCGCCATGGATTCGAACGACCTGGAGAAAGAGCGAGGGATCACCATTCTGGCCAAGTGCACGTCGGTGGAATGGACTCCGCCGACGGGTGGCGAGTCGGTGCGGATCAACATCGTCGACACGCCCGGCCACGCCGATTTCGGCGCGGAGGTGGAGCGCATCCTGTCGATGGTCGATGGCGTGATCCTGCTGGTCGACGCGGCCGAGGGCCCGATGCCGCAGACCAAGTTCGTCACCGGCAAGGCGCTGGGCCTTGGGCTGAAGCCGATCGTCGTCGTCAACAAGATCGACCGCCCGGACGCGCGCGCGGCCGAAGTGCTGGACGAATGTTTTGACCTGTTCCTCAGCCTCGATGCGACCGACGAGCAGCTCGATTTCCCGGTGCTCTACGCCTCGGGCCGCAACGGTTTTGCCGGCCTGACCGACGACGTGCGCAGCGGCGACCTGACGCCGTTGTTCGAGAAGATCGTCGGGCACATCCCGGCCCCGGGCCTGGACCCGAACGGCCCGTTCAAGATGCTCGCGACCCTGCTCGATCGCGACAACTTCCTCGGTCGAATCCTCACCGGCCGGATCGAGAGCGGCAAGCTCGACATCAACATGCCGATCAAGGCGCTCGACGTGGACGGCAATGAGGTCGAAGCCGGCCGCGCCACCAAGGTCTTCGCCTTCCGCGGCCTGGAGCGCGTGCCGGTCGAGCAGGCGCAGGCGGGCGACATCGTCGCGATTGCGGGCCTGACCAAGGCGACCGTTTCCAACACCATCGCCGAGCCGGGTATGACTCAGCCGATCCGCGCGCGGCCGATCGATCCGCCGACGCTGGCGATGAGCTTTTCGGTCAATGACAGCCCCTATGCGGGCCGCGACGGCGACAAGGTGCAGAGTCGCGTGATCCGCGACCGGCTCGAGAAGGAAGCCGAGACCAACGTCGCGATCCGCCTGTCGGTGAGCTCCACCTCGGACGCCTATGAAGTTGCCGGCCGCGGCGAGTTGCAGCTTGGCGTGCTGATCGAGACGATGCGCCGCGAGGGCTTCGAGCTGTCGATCAGCCGCCCGCGCGTGCTGTTCCGCGACGGCCCCGACGGCCGCGAGGAGCCCTATGAGACGGTCGTCATCGACGTGGACGACGAGCATTCGGGCACGGTCATCGACAAGATGGCGATCCGCAAGGCCGAGATGACCGACATGCGGCCCTCGGGCGGCGGCAAGACGCGTCTCACGTTCAGCGCGCCGAGCCGCGGCCTGATCGGCTATCATGGCGAATTCCTGTCCGACACGCGGGGCACCGGCATCATGAACCGGTTGTTCGAGAAATACGGCCCGCACAAAGGCAAGATCGAGGGCCGCCAGAACGGCGTGCTGATCTCGATGGAGCAGGGCGAAGCGGTCGCTTATGCGCTCAATTCGATCGAGGAGCGCGGCATCCTGTTCATCTCGCCGGGCGACAAGCTCTACGAAGGCATGGTGATCGGCGAGAATGCCAAGATCCACGATCTCGAGGTCAACCCGCTCAAGTCCAAGCAGCTGACCAACTTCCGCGCATCCGGGCCGAAGGACGAAGGCATCCGCCTGACCCCGCCGCGCCGCATGACGCTGGAGCAGGCGATCGCCTACATCCAGGACGACGAGCTGGTGGAAGTGACGCCCAAGGTCATCCGCATCCGCAAGCGCTTCCTCGATCCGCATGAGCGCAAGCGGCAGAGCCGGAAGTCGGAAGCGGCCTAAGAAAGTTTCGGCGCGGCAAGCTCTTGCCG
>JAFAEG010000029.1 GCA_023424095.1 Pseudomonadota bacterium
TTTATTGGGTGGGGGGGCCAGCTTGCGGGCCCCTGATGATAAACCCGAAGTCCATGCCGCCCATGCCGCCCATGCCGCCGCCGCCCATGGGCATGGCGGGCTTGTCTTCCGGCAGCTCGGACACGGCGGCTTCCGTCGTGATGAGCAGGCCGGCGACCGAGGCCGCATCCTGGAGCGCGGTGCGGACGACCTTGGTCGGGTCGATCACGCCGGCCGCAACCAAATTCTCATACTTTTCGGTCTGGGCGTTGAAGCCGAGGGTCTGGTCGGAGCCCTCGATCAGCTTGCCCGAAACCACCGCGCCGTCGACGCCGGCATTTTCGGCGATCTGACGGACCGGAGCCTGCAGCGCGCGACGGATGATGTCGACACCGCGGGTCTGGTCGTCATTCTGGCCGGTCAGGCCTTCGAGCGCCTTGGTGGCATAGAGCAGAGCCGTGCCGCCGCCGGGGACGATGCCCTCTTCAACGGCCGCGCGGGTGGCGTGCAGGGCATCGTCAACACGATCCTTGCGCTCCTTCACCTCGACCTCGGACGCACCGCCGACCTTGATCACGGCAACGCCGCCGGCGAGCTTGGCGAGACGCTCCTGGAGCTTCTCACGGTCATAGTCGCTGGTGGTGTTCTCGATCTGGGCGCGGATCGCTTCGGTGCGGCCCTTGATGTTGTCGGACTGGCCCGAACCATCGACGATCGTGGTGTTGTCCTTGTCGATGGTGACGCGCTTGGCCTGACCCAGCATGGCAACCGTGACGTTCTCGAGCTTGATGCCGAGATCTTCGGAGATCATCTCGCCGCCCGTCAGGATCGCAATGTCCTCGAGCATCGCCTTGCGGCGATCGCCGAAGCCCGGCGCCTTGACGGCCGCGACCTTCAAGCCGCCGCGCAGCTTGTTGACGACGAGCGTGGCCAGAGCCTCGCCCTCAATGTCCTCGGCGATGATCAGCAGCGGGCGACCCGACTGCACGACGGCTTCCAGGATCGGGAGCATCGCCTGCAGGTTGCTGAGCTTCTTCTCGTGGATCAGGATGTACGGATCGGCGAGCTCGACCGTCATCTTTTCCGGATTGGTGATGAAGTAAGGTGAGAGGTAGCCGCGGTCGAACTGCATGCCTTCGACGACGTCGAGCTCGAAATCGAGACCCTTGGCTTCCTCGACGGTGATCACGCCTTCCTTGCCGACCTTCTCCATCGCCTCGGCGATCTTCTCGCCGACGACGGTGTCGCCATTGGCGGAGATGATGCCGACCTGGGCGATCTCATTGGAGCCGGCGACCGGCTTGGAGCGGGCCTTGAGGTCGTCGACGACCTTGCCGACGGCCAGATCGATGCCGCGCTTCAGGTCCATCGGGTTCATGCCGGCGGCGACCGACTTCATGCCCTCGCGGACGATCGACTGGGCGAGCACGGTGGCGGTGGTGGTGCCGTCGCCGGCCAGATCGTTGGTCTTGGACGCGACCTCACGGATCATCTGCGCGCCCATATTCTCGAACTTGTCCTTCAGCTCGATCTCCTTGGCGACGGTGACGCCGTCCTTGGTGATGCGCGGGGCGCCGAAGCTCTTGTCGATGACGACGTTGCGGCCCTTGGGGCCGAGGGTGACCTTCACCGCATCGGCGATGATGTCGACGCCGCGGAGCAGGCGCTCACGGGCATCACGCGAAAAGCGAACGTCTTTCGCTGCCATGATTCAAAATCCTTCTTGCTGGCCCGCCGTCACGGACGGGCAAAGTTCACGAAATTCACACGGAATCGCAGGGGGGCTCCCCGCGCTTCAAATCAGCCGACGATCCCGAGGATGTCGCTTTCCTTCATGATCAGCAGGTCCTCGCCGTCGACTCGGACCTCGGTGCCCGACCACTTGCCGAACAGGATGCGGTCGCCGGCCTTCACGTCCAGCGGGGTCACCTTGCCGTCTTCCGACTTGGTGCCGGTGCCGGCGGAGATCACTTCACCTTCCTGCGGCTTTTCCTTGGCGGTGTCCGGGATGATGATGCCGCCGGCCGTCTTTTCCTCGGCGTCGACGCGGCGGACCAGCACGCGATCGTGCAGGGGGCGAAAAGTCATGGATTCACCTCTCTCGTATGAAACTTTTGGCACTCACCCGCGGCGAGTGCCAGCACGCGGGATTTAGGGTGCGTGCCCGAGGCGTCAAGGGGCGGCCGGCGCTTCCTGCCAAATGGTGATGCCGCCTTCGCATTTACACCCCCGCCCGCCGCGTCTAGCCATCGGCTGACCGATCCTGGAGTGAGGCGAAAAATGACGTTCCTGCGCGGCCTGTGGAAAGTGGTGGTCGCGATCAAGGACGGCCTGTCGCTGATCTTCCTGATCCTGTTCTTCGGCCTGCTCTATGTCGTCCTGTCGGCGACTCCGCATGCCGGCGGCCCCACCCGCGGCGCGCTGGCGCTGACCATCGACGGGCCGATTGTCGAGCAGCCGGCCGAGGTGAACCCGTTCACCGGCCCGGCGCCGCGCGAATATCGCCGGGCAGAGCTGGTCCATGCGCTCGACGTCGCCGCGCAGGACCCGCGGATCGAGGCGGTGGCGCTGGATCTCGATATCTTCGCCGGCGGGCGGCAGACCGCGATCAGCGACATCGGCGCGGCAATCCGGCGGGTGCGTGCGGCGGGCAAGAAGGTGGTCGCCTACGCCACCGCTTATGACGACGACACCTATCAACTGGCCGCGCAGGCCGACGAAATCTGGCTGAACCCGATGGGGGCGGTGATCATCGCCGGGCCGGGGGGCACGAACCTTTATTATGCCGGCCTGCTGGAGCGGCTGGGGATCACCGCCAACATCTACCGGGTCGGCACCTTCAAGGCCGCGGTCGAGCCCTGGTCGCGCAGCGACATGTCGCCCGAGGCGCGGCAGGCGAACCAGGCGCTGGCCGATGCTTTGTGGAGCCAGTGGCAGGAGGAAGTCGGCCGCGCCCGGCCGAACGCGCAGCTCGCCGCTTATGTCGGCGCGCCGGGCGATGCGATCCAGCGCACCAATGGCGACATGGCCGAGGCGGCGCGAACGGCCGGACTGATCGACCGGATCGGCGACAAGAGTGCGTTCAAGGCGCGCATGGCCGAACTGGTCGGGGTCGGCGAGGACGGGCTACCCGGCAGCTTCCGGGCGGTGCTCTACGACAGCCTGCTGATCCGCACGCCCTTGCTGGGCCGCGGCGGCAATATCGGCGTGCTGACCGTGGCCGGCGAGATCGTCGATGGCGAGGCGGGGCCGGGCACGGCTGGCGCCGAGACGATCGTGCAGGCGCTGGAAGCGGGGCTGCGCGACAACAGGCTCGGCGCCTTGGTGGTGCGGATCGATTCGCCGGGCGGATCGGCGATCGCGTCGGAGCGCATCCGCCAGGCGATCGTCAATGTCCGCGCTCGCGGCCTGCCGGTGATGGTCTCGATGGGATCGGTGGCGGCCAGCGGCGGCTATTGGATCGCGGCGGCGGGCGAGCGGATCTTCGCCGAGCCGAGCACGATCACCGGCTCGATCGGCGTGTTCGGCGTGGTGCCGAGCTTCGAAGGCGCGCTGCGCAACCTCAACATCGGCGCGGACGGGGTGCGCACGACGCCTTTGTCCGGCGAGCCCGACATCCTGCGCGGTCCTTCGGACGAGGCCGACCGCTTCCTGCAGATGGGGGTGGAAGGGACCTACCGGCGCTTCCTGACGCTCGTTTCCCAGGCGCGGCGGCTGCCCGTGGAGCGGGTGGACGAGATCGCGCAGGGGCGGGTCTGGGACGGCGGCACGGCCCGGCAACTCGGCCTGGTCGACCAGTTCGGTAGCCTGGAAGATGCGATCCGGGCCGCGGCGGAACGGGCGCAGATCGCGGAACGCGATATCCAGCCCGTCTATCTGGAGGCGCAAGGCGACTGGCTGACGCGCTGGCTGGGCGGCGCGGTGCGGATGCGGGCGCAGGCCAATGTCTCGCCCGATCCGTTCGCCCGGCTGGCGCGGCGGCCGCAGGCGTTGATCCGGCAGGCGCTCGATGAGGCGGAGATGCTGCTCGGCGGCGCGGCGATCCAGGCCCGCTGCCTGGAATGTCCGCCCAGCTACGATTGGCCGGGCGAGACCGAAGGCGGCGGCACGTTCGGAATGCTGATGCGGCTGTTCGGCCGCTAGCGCGTCTGCTGCGCCTGGCGCGCGGCCCAATCGACCGGGCCGGTGACGAAGCGGGCGCGCAATTGCTCCAGGCTGCTGCGATTGCCTTCGCGGAAGAAAGCCATCAGCCGGTCGCCCTCGGGGCCGGTCGGATAGCCGCTGCCGGTCAGGCGGACGCGGGTGCCGGTGCCGACCGCTTCAAACTCCGCGACTCCGGTGGTGCGGGCATAGGCCGCGGCATCCGGGAAGCCGGGCGGGAATTGCACGGTGCGGAAGACGAGCAGGCGGTTCGGCACCTTCGCCAGGAATTGCTGGCGGATGTTGGCCGGGTTCCCGAGCGCGGCGTTCGGCGCGTAGCTCGTCTCCATCAGGCCGTCCTCGCCCGGCACCGCCCAGGCGTGCGGCACGGCCCAGGTGCGCCACCCTTCCGGCGTCGCGAAGGCGGCATAGACCTGCTCGACCGGCGCAGGGACGATAAGCTCGTGGCTAAGGCTCCGCGTGCCGTCGGGTGCGGTCGCTTCGTTCATCGTGACGGCCGGCAGCCGGGTGTAGCGGACCGTGCCGTTCATGCGCGGCGCGTCGGTGGAGGTGGTGATCGCTTCATAGGCGTCGTCGCCAACCCGGCGCCAACTGACGGAAAGCGCGATCTGGCGGCCGTCGGCGCCGCGATAATGTTCCTCGCCGAAGTTCAGCCGGTCTGGCTCCGCGCCAAGACTGCCCTGGCTGACCCCGCCGATCGAATTGAAATAGACGAAGGCGACTCGGCCGGTGCCTGCGGCGCTGTAGAAGGTCTCGCCGCTATAGACGCCATTGCGCGCTTCGGGCGTTGCGCCGACGACGTGATGGTCGCGGATATGCTGGCCGCCATAGACGCTCTCGAAGCAATGCCGGTCGCTCTTGCCGTCGGGGAGCGTCCCTTCCCAGCAATGGCCGACGAGGAATTCGAGCGGGCGAAGCTCGGCGCGAAGCGGCGGATCGGCGGCAAAAGCGAGCGCGAGGGCGGCGAGGATCATGCCGGCTCCCTTTCCAGCAACAGGTCGAGATGGGCGCGCAACTGGGCCACGTTTCGGTCGAAATAGCCGACGTCGCGATGGGTGCGGGCCTGCATGACGCCGCCTTCCATCACGGTGAGGGTGAATTCGGCGAGCGCCTGGAAATCGGTGCCGGGGCGGAAGCGATCGCTGGCCTGTTCGTAGCAAGCCCGCACCGCCGCGACCCAATTGGCGAAATTCTGGGCAAGCCGCTCGCGCACGATCGGGTCCGCCTCGTGCAGCTCCAGCGCCAGACTGCCGATCGGGCAGCCATAGGTGCAGTCCGTCTCGACGATCAGATTGCGATAGAGGGCGAGCAGCTTGAACACGCGCTCGACCGGGTCCGGCTCGTCACCCCAGGCGGGCTGCAGCAGCATCGGCTCGATTCCGTCGCGATAGGCCTCGAGCACGGCGATCAGCACGTCCTGCTTGCCCGGGAAGAAATGATAGAGGCTGCCGCTGTTCAGCTGCGTGCGCGAGAGGATGTCGGCGATCGAGGTCGAACCGTAACCCTTCTGCCAGAACAGCTCCATCGCGGCTTCGACGATCTTCGAACGGGTGTCCTTGGGTGCCATGAACGCGGCTTAGTTGAATAGTCAATCAAGTGTCAAGCGGTTGCCCGTGCGGGGCCCGCGCACTAGCGACGCGGCATGAGCCATATCGCCACCATCTTGCTGCTCGGGTCCGGGGAATTGGGCCGGGAATTCGTCATCTCCGCCAAGCGGCTGGGCGCGCGGGTGATCGCCTGCGATTCCTATGACGATGCACCGGCGATGCAGCTGGCGGACGGGCGGGAAGTGTTTGCGATGCTGGACGGCGCGGCGATCCGCGCGGCGGTGGAGAAGCATCGGCCGGACTATATCGTGCCGGAGATCGAGGCGATCCGCACCGAGGAGCTGGAGGCGCTGGAAAGCGAGGGCTGGCACGTCGTGCCCTCGGCGCGGGCGGCGGCGATGACGATGAACCGCGACGCAATCCGCGGGCTGGCGGCGGAGACTTTGGGGCTTCGGACGTCGCGCTACCGCTTTGCGGAAAGCCTGGAGGAGGTGCGCGAAGGCGCGGCGCATACCGGCCTGCCCTGCGTCATCAAGCCAGTCATGTCCTCGTCCGGAAAGGGCCAGTCGACGGTGCGCGACGAAGGCGCGCTGGAGGCGGCGTGGGATTATGCCGTCGCCAACATGCGCGGCGACCGGGCCCGGGTGATCGTCGAGGAGTTTATCGCCTTCGATTATGAGATCACTCTGCTCACCGTGCGGACCCGCGACGGGGTGATCTTCTGCCCGCCGGTCGGCCATGTGCAGGACAAAGGCGATTATCGCGAAAGCTGGCAGCCGGCAGCGATGTCCGCGACGGCGCTGCAGGCCGCGCAGGATATGGCGCGGGCGGTGGTGGACGATCTGGGCGGCTATGGGCTGTTCGGCGTGGAATTCTTCGTGGCCGGCGACGAGGCGATCTTTTCGGAGCTTTCGCCCCGGCCGCACGACACCGGCATGGTGACCTCGATCAGCCAGGAACTGAGCGAGTTCGACCTGCACGCGCGGGCGATATTGGGCCTGCCGATCCCCGACGTGGGCTTTCGCGGCCCCGCCGCCTCGGCAGTGATCCTGGCGGACCGGGAAGCGAGCGACTTCGGCTTCGCGGGGCTGAGCGAGGCGCTTGCTCTGAGCTCAGCGGAAGCGCCGGTCGATGTGCGGCTGTTCGGCAAGCCCGTCACGCGCCCGAACCGGCGGATGGGCGTGGCGCTGGCGCGGGCGGAAAATGTCGAAGCGGCGCGCGCGCTGGCGCTCGCGGCGGCAGCGAAGGTGCGGATCGACTACCGGTCGTAGCCGGGCAGCGCCCAGCCGCGCATAATCGCGACGGCGCGTAGCCCGAAACCGGCAGCAAAGGCGATCAGGCCGGCCGCCGCCACCGGCAGGCCCGCGAGAATCAGGCCGACGGTGAGCGCGGCCGACAAGGCGGCGGCGGTGACATAGAGTTCGGGGCGCATCAGGATCGACGGCTCGCCCGCCAGCACATCACGGATGATGCCGCCGAGACAGGCGGTCAGCACCCCCATGCCGATCGCTGGAATCGGCGCGACGCCAAAGGCGAGGCCCTTGGCCGCGCCGAAGCTCGCATAAGCCGCGAGGCCGCCAGCATCGAGCCAGTCGAGCAACTTGCCCTCGAGCAGCCGGCGCGGGAGCAGCCAGACCAGCATGGCGGCGCCGAGGCAGACCAGCAGCATCGCATTCTGCCCGATCCAGAAGACCGGGGCGCCGATCAGCAGGTCGCGCGTGGTGCCGCCGCCGACCCCGGTGATCACCCCGAAGAACAGGAAGGTGACCAGGGTCTGCTGCTTCTTGGCGGCGAGCAAGGCGCCGGACGCGGCGAAGACGAAGACGCCGGCATAATCGAGCCAGGCCAGAGCGGGGCTGAGCGTCTCGAGAATGCGGGCGGGGTCCATGGCTCAGCCCTTCTCGCGCTTGCGACGGCGGCGCAAGGTGAATGGCAACAGGACGATTGCGAGCACCACCGAGACCGCGCCGATCCAGGCGAAGAGCTGGGCCCAGATATTGTTGATATTGTCGCGCGCGAAGGCGTCGAAAATATGCAGGCCGTAGAGGAAATCATAGAAGCGCCAGGTCTCGGTGCGGTGCGTGATGATCTCGCCGCTGGCGGCATTGACGTAGAAACGGGTGCCGTCGGTCATGGTGACGCGCCAGGCTTCGAGCGGCCGGCGCAGATCGATCAGGGGATCGTCGGCGCTCGTCCTGTCGGTCCCGGCGATGGCCTCTTCGCCCCGGTAGCGGGCGCGAACTTCCGCCTCTGCATCGGCGGCGGTGAAGGCCGGGATCATTTGCCCGGTCGCCGGATCGGCGAGCGCAGCGCCGCCATCCTGATAGCGGATGATCCAGCGGGGGCCGGCCGCGCGCTGCTCCAGCGTGAGCGAACGAACAGGCCGTCCGTCAAACGGCGGAACGACCGTCGGCGCCGTCATCGCGACCGGGACGGGCGGCGCGAGCATGTCGTCGCCGCGCACCTTGCTGAATGGCGTGATCACCATCAGCGCGCCGGTGATGACCCAGATCAGCAGCGGAATGCCGATGATCCAGCCGAGCCAGATGTGGATCCGGCGGAGCCCGCGGCGCACGCTCAGCCGCCGAAAAACTGGTGGGAGATGAAGGTGTTGAGGCCGATCCCGAGCAGGATCAGGCCGCCCAGCACGTCGGCGATCCGGCCGGCGCGATTGCCGACCAGGGCGCCGATCCGCACGCCGACGAGGCAGAGCCCGGCGGTGACCAAGCCGATGGCGAGCGCACTCGACAGGATGGGCAGGCCGAGCGCGGGCAAGGCGAAACCGGCGGCAAGCGCGTCGACGCTGGTGGCGATCGCGGCCGCGCCGAGCGCCCAGCCAGTGAGCGCCGAGGCCTCCGCTTCATCGTCGAACGCCTGCCGGATCATGCGGATGCCGAGGAAGCCGAGCAGGCCCAAGACGACCCAGTGATCGAAAGCGCTGATCCAGCCGAGCATCGCCAGCCCGATCAGACTGCCGAGCAAGGGCATGACCGCCTGGGCGACGCCGAAGGTCAGGCCGACGATCAGCGCATGGCAGCGCGGGCGGACGCGCAACGTGCCCTGCGACACCGCGACCGCGAAGGCGTCCATCGCCAGCCCCAAAGCGAGCAAGGCAAGCGCGAGCAACGGGGCACCGAATTCAAAACCCATCACCGTCTCTCATCTACCAGCCGAAGGCGGTACGGATCTGCTGCGCTTCGGCGGGCGCCACGAAATCAAGCTGCACCCGCGTCGAATAATTGCCCTGCATGACCGGCCCACGAAAATAACCCCAATCGTAGATCGCCGCCTCGGGGATCGGGACACGCTGATAGAGGACGAAATTGGTGTTGAGCGGGGTGTTCGTCAGCCGCCCGGTCAGCCGGCCATTCTCGCGGCTGAGCCTGTCGGCCCAGATATATTCGCCGTCGCCCAGATCGAACTTGACGTGAAAATTCTGTTCGTCGGCTGCGGGGGCCGCCATCCGCGCGAAGAAATCGGGCAGTTCGGCCCGGGCGCGATCACGCGCGGCAACCATCCTCGGATTGTCGGGATGCGACCAGATGATCCCCGCTTCGTCGGGGTCGCCCGGTGCGGCGGGTTCAGCGACCACTTCATCGCGCGAAGCGGGCGGCGCCGGCGGCGCGGCCACGGCCTGAACGGAACACAGCAGCAGGGCGGCCGGAACGAGACGTTTCATCTGATTTCCCCCAAAGGCTTGCCGCCCCCGCGCGATCAGACGTGGATCGGCTTGCCAGTCACGGCCATCGCCGCTTCCTTCAGCGCCTCGCTGTGCGTCGGGTGGGCGTGGCAGGTGTAGGCGATGTCCTCGCTGGTGGCGCCGAATTCCATCGCCTGCGCGGCCTGGGCGATCATCGTGCCGGCAACGCTGGCGATGATCCAGACGCCGAGCACGCGGTCCGATTTGGCGTCCGCGATCACCTTCACGAAGCCGTCGCCCTCGCGATTGGTCTTGGCGCGGCTGTTGCCCATCATCGGGAACTTGCCGACCTTCACCTCATAGCCCTTGGCCTTGGCGTCCTCCTCGGTGAGGCCGACGCCGGCGATTTCGGGCATGGTGTAGACTACGCTCGGGATCACCTCGTGATTCACGATGCCGATCTGGCCGGCGATGATCTCGGCTGCGGCAATGCCTTCATCCTCGGCCTTGTGGGCGAGCATGGGGCCCGGCGTGACGTCGCCGATCGCGTAGATGCCGGCGACGCCCGTCCTGAAGTCGTGATCGACCTCGATCTGGCCGCGCTTGTTCAGCTGGATGCCGGCCGCATCGAGGTTCAGACCATCGGTGTTCGGCTTGCGGCCGATCGACACGAGGACATGGCTGGCGTCGATCGTCTCGGCCGCGCCACCAGCGGCGGGCTCGACGGTCAGGGTGACGCCGCTGCCGCTCGCCTTGGCGCCGGTCACCTTCGTGCCAAGCTTGAAGGTAAAGCCCTGCTTCTTGAACAGCCGGTTGGCGTCCTTGCGGACGTCGCCGTCCATGCCGGGCAGGATCTGGTCGAGATATTCGACGACCGTGACCTGCGCGCCGAGCCGCTTCCAGACCGAGCCGAGCTCGAGCCCGATCACGCCGCCGCCGATGACGACGAGGTGGCTCGGCACTTCGCCAAGCTCCAGCGCGCCGGTGGAATCGACGATGCGCTTCTGGTCCACTTCCACGCCCGGCAGCGGCATGACCGAAGAGCCGGTGGCGATGATGAAATTCTTGGCGCTGTAGGCCGTGCCCGCGACGTCGATCTTGTCCTTCGCGGTGAACTTGGCGTGGCCCTTCAGCCAGGTGACCTTGTTCTTCTTGAACAGGAATTCGATCCCGCCGGTGAGGCCCTTGATAGCTTCCAAGCGGCCGGCATGCATGGCACCGAGGTCGAGTTCGACGCCCGCGGTCTTCACTCCCCATTTGGCGAGCGTGCCGTCATGCGCTTCCTCGTAAAGCTCGGAGGCATGCAGCAACGCCTTGGACGGGATGCAGCCGACGTTGAGGCAGGTGCCGCCCAGCGTCTCGCGGCTCTCGACGCAGGCGGTCTTGAGGCCCAGCTGCGCGGCCCGGATCGCGGCCACATAGCCGCCCGGACCGGCGCCGATCACGATCACATCGAAATTGGTGTCACTCATTGCTTCGCTTTCGTTGTCGCGATCAGAGGTCGATCAGGAGGCGCATCGGGTCTTCCAGCGCTTCCTTGATGCGGACCAGGAAGGTGACCGCCTCGCGGCCGTCGATCAGGCGGTGGTCGTAGCTGAGTGCCAGATACATCATCGGCCGGATCACGATCTGGCCGTCCTTCACCACCGGGCGCTCGTCGATGCGGTGCATGCCGAGCACGGCCGACTGCGGCGGGTTGATGATCGGGGTGGACATGAGGCTGCCGAAGACGCCGCCATTGGTGATGGTGAAGGTGCCGCCCTTCATGTCTTCCATGGTCAGCGTGCCGTCCTTGGCGCGCTTGCCGAAGTCGGCGATGGCGAGCTCGACCTCGGCGAAGCTCATCGCGTTGGCGTCGCGGATCACCGGCACGACCAGGCCCTGCGGCGCGGAGACGGCGACCGAAATGTCGGCATAGTCGCGATAGACGATCTCATCGCCGTCGATCGCGCCATTGACCGCGGGCACATCGCGCAGCGCCAAGGTCGCGGCCTTCACGAAGAAGGACATGAAGCCCAGGCGGATGCCGTGCTTCTTCTCGAACAGATCCTTGTAGCGGGCGCGCGCCTCCATCACCGCCGTCATGTCGACGTCGTTGAAGGTGGTGAGCATCGCGGCGGTGTTCTGCGCTTCCTTCAGGCGGCTCGCGATGGTCTGGCGCAGGCGCGTCATGCGCACGCGCTCCTCGCGGCGCTCGCCGGT
>JAFAEG010000045.1 GCA_023424095.1 Pseudomonadota bacterium
TTCCAGGATATGCTGTTGGGAGGCCGGGTGGGGGTGCGGGCCGGTGCCGTTTGCGCGGGAGCGCGACAAACCCCACGCGTTCATCCCCGGTTGTGGTTCGGTCCATAGAAATGCTGTAGTAAGGGCCTGAAACACAGCATATCGGACCGTCATGAACAGCAATTTCATCCGCTCGCTCGCTTTGGTCGGCGCGGTGGCCGTCCTGCCCGCGACGACCGCGGCCTTGGCCCAGGTCGAAGTCGACACCTATCGCGAGCTGGACGAGTTCGTTTCCGTCCTGAACCGGATCCGCAGCGAATATGTCGATCAGGTCGATGACCGCACTCTGATCCGCGGCGCGATCGACGGCATGCTGAACAGCCTCGATCCGCATTCCTCCTATCTGGACGCGCGCGGCTTCTCGAACATGATGTCGACCACGGACGGCAATTATGGCGGGCTCGGCCTGACCGTGACGATGGAGGATGGCGCGGTGAAGGTGATCGCGGCGACGCGCGGCACGCCGGCCGATCTGGCCGGGATCAAGGCGGGCGACTTCATCACCCATGTCGACGGCCAGCTGTTCTTCGGCGGCACGCTCGATGAGGCGGTCGACAAGATGCGCGGCGCGCCGGGCACGTCGGTGCGCATCCGCGTGGTGCGGCCGGGCCGCGACCAGCCGCTGGAGCTGAACATCACCCGCGCGATCATCGACATTCCGGCGGTGCGTTCGGAGGTGAAGGACCGGGTCGGGATCATCACCGTCACCACCTTCAACCGCAACACGACGGACATGGCCCGGCGCGCGATCGCCGAGATGGAGCGCAACCCGCAGGGCGCGCCGCTGGGTTACGTGATCGATCTGCGCTCCAATCCGGGCGGCCTGCTCGACCAGGCGATCGAGCTTTCGGACCTGTTCCTGGAGCGCGGCGAAGTCGTTTCGCAACGCGGCCGGGCACGCACCGACATCGAGCGTTATTATGCCGAGCCGGGCGACGCGACCGGCGGCAAGCCGATCGTCGTGCTGGTCGATGCCGGCAGCGCCTCGGCGTCGGAGATCGTCGCCGCCGCCCTGCAGGACCACCGCCGCGGCCTCGTCATGGGCGAGCGCACCTTCGGCAAGGGTTCGGTGCAGACCCTCGTGCCGCTCGGCAACGGCTCGACCGCGATCCGGCTGACCACGGCGCGTTATTACACGCCGTCCGGCCGCTCGGTGCAGGAAGGCGGCATCCAGCCGGACATCCTCGTGCCCCAGCTCAGCGACCCGGATTACCGCTCCCGCACCCGCGTGCGCGAATCCGATCTGCGCCGGCATCTGGTGAACGAAGGCGCGATCCAGGACGATGTGATCCAGGATGACGGCCGACCCGATCCGCGCTTCGCGATGACCGCCGAGCAATTGCGCGAGCGCGGCATCACCGATTTCCAGCTCCATTATGCGCTGGAGACGATCGCCCGCCTCGGCCGCACCCGGCAGGCGACGGGCACGACCACCACCCCGTCGCGGCGGTAATTGGATGGATCACGGGAATCCCGCTCATCCTGAGGAGCGGCTGAGCTTGGCGAAGACGCGTCTCGAAGGACCGGTGCGTGCTTCGAGACGGCATTTCGACTTCGCTCAATGCCTCCTCAGCATGAGCGGGCTTTAAATATGACCTCGAACCCCCTCTCCCTCGCCAAGGCGCTGGCCTTGTTCGTCCCCGCGGCCTTGCTCGCCGGGGCCTATGGCTCGCAATATTGGGGCGGCCTCCACCCCTGCGAGATGTGCTATTGGCAGCGCTGGCCGCATTTCGCCGCCGTCGCCCTCGCGATCGCCGCATATCTCTTCGCCCGAATGCCCGATCGCGGCCGTAGCTTCGTCTGGCTGGCGGCGATCGCCATCCTGATCAGCGGCGGCATCGGCGTGTGGCATGCCGGCATCGAGGCGGGGATCTTCCCCGGCTTCACCTCTTGCTCGAACGCCGGCGGCGCTTCGCTGGAGGAGATCATGTCCCGGCCGATGATCCGCTGCGACGAAGTGCAGTTCAGCTTCCTCGGAATCTCGATGGCGGGCTGGAATGCGGTCATTTCCATTTCTGCTGCGTTGGTGATCGCATGGCTGAGTCTGAAACGCCGCGCGCCGGAATATTCGGCATGAGCGAGGCCCGCGGCTGGTGGCCCGGTGACAGGCGCGCCGACACCGCATCGATGCTGCGCGTCGATCAGGCCGGGGAATATGGCGCGGTGCGCATCTATGCCGGCCAGGCGGCAGTGCTGGGCCAGGAGCATCCGACCGCGCGGCTGGTCGCGCAGATGGCGAGCCAGGAGGAGCGCCACCTTTCCACCTTCGACCGGATGATGGCCGAGCGCGGCGTTCGGCCGACCCTGCTGCAGCCCTTCTGGCACGTCGCCGGCCATGCGCTGGGCGCCGCGACAGCCCTGATCGGGCCGAAGGCGGCGATGGCCTGCACGGCGGCGATCGAGGACGAGATTGACGAGCATTACGGCCAGCAGCGGGTCGCGCTCGGCGAGGACGATCCGGAGTTGTCCGAGCGGATCGCCGAATTCCAGGCCGAGGAAGTCGAGCATCGCGACCTCGCTCTGGCCCATGGCGCCGAGGAAGCAGTCGCTTATCCCTTGCTTTATTCCGCCGTGCGCGCCGGCTGCCGCACTGCTATTTTCCTGTCCAAGCGAATCTGACGTCGAAGGATCTGAACCATGCGTGCCACCATCGCCCTCGCTCTGCTGTTCAGCGCCGCGCCCGCATTCGCGCAGAATGCACAGCCGACCACCGCCGACGTCCAGGATCTGCGCGTCAGCCAGGTGATCGTGTTCGGCGACGACGCCTGCCCGCAGCCGAGCAATCCGGACGAGGAAATCGTCGTCTGCGCGCGCTTCCGCGAGGATGAGCGCTTCCGCATCCCGGAAAATCTGCGCGGCGACCCGAACGCGCCGCAGAACCAGAGCTGGGCCAACCGCGCGATCGAACTCTCCTATGTCGGCCGCAGCGGCATCGGCAGCTGCTCGCCGGTCGGCGGCGGCGGCTTCACCGGCTGCAACCAGCAATTGATCAACCAGGCGGTCGCCGAGCGGCGCGGCCGCCCCGAGGTGAATTGGGCGCGGCTGATCGAGCAGGCGCGGCAGGAGCGCCTGTCCGGCATCAACGCCGCCTCGTCCGAGGAAGAATTGAGCGCCGGCGGCAATCGCCGCCTGCAGCAACTCCGCATCCAGCAGGGCCAGCTTTGCCCGCCGAGCACGGAAGCGGTGATCATCACCTGCACCTATCCCGACGGCAGCGCCGCCCCGGTCCAGCCGGCCGGCGAGCCGGTGATCCCGATCGGCGGCCGGGTGCAGCCGGCTAATCCTCCGGCGACCCCGCCCGCGACGCCGCAAGGCGACTGATAGCCGGTTCCTATACCGGTGCTTTCAGCGCCAACTGGAATCTCTCCAGTTTGACGCTACCCAAGGCAGCGGGGCTCCAGCTTGCGCTGGACAGATTGGGGGGCGGCTTTGGCGGAATCTGAAACTGCGACGGCGCCGGCAGAGGGCCTGCGCCGCGACATCGGCTTTAGCGGCTCGGCCGTATTGGCCTTCAACGGCATTGTCGGCGCCGGCATCTTCGCGCTTCCGGGGACGTTGCACGAGAAGTTCGGGGCGTTCAGCCCGTTCCTGTTCCCGCTCTTCGCCATCCTCATCATGCTCGTCGTCATTCCGTTCGCGCGGCAGGCGGCGCTGCATTCCGGCTCCGGCGGGCCGGTCGCCTATACGGCCCGCTTCGGCTCGGCCGTGTCGTTCCAGGTCGGCTGGCTCTATTATCTCGCGCGGCTGACCGCGCTCGCCGCCAACGCCAATGTCTTCGCCACTTATGCCGCCGCCCTCTATCCGCCGCTCGGCGGCTGGGCCGGCCGCGCCGCCTTGATCCTGGCGCTGATCGGCTTCGTTACCTGGGTGAACGTCGTCGGCGTGAAGCGCGCTATCCGCGCGCTCGAAGGCATCACCTTGCTGAAAGCGCTGCCAGTCGTCACGCTGGCGCTGGTCGGGCTCGTCGTCGCCGGCGCCAATCTCGGCGCGCCGATTGCGCTGCCGGAATTCACCGCGATCGAGACCTCGGCCCTGGTCGTGCTCTACGCCTTTGTCGGCTTCGAAAATGCCGTCGTGCCCGCGGGCGAGACGCGCGATGCGCAGCGGACCATTCCGCGCGCCCTGATCGTCACCGTCTGCGCGACCGCCGCTTTCTACTTCCTCGTCCAGCTCGCTTATGTCGCGGTGATGCCGCAGGGGCCGGCCCCGGCCGCGCCGCTCGCCACCTTCGCCGAAGCCTTGATCGGCCCGGCCGGCTTCGTGATCCTCAGCCTCACCGCCATGGCCTCGGTGATGGGGAATGTGCTGAGTTCGGTCACCTCGACGCCGCGCGTCACCTTCGCGCTGGCGGAATCGCGGTCGCTGCCGCTCTGGTTCGGCCGCCTCAACCCGCGCTGGAACACCCCGGTCAATTCGATCCTGTTCATGGCCTTGCTCGGCGGCACTTTGGCGCTGACCGGCGACTTTCTGGGGCTGGCGATCGTCAGCGCGCTGGCGCGGCTGTTCGTCTACGGCCTCAGCATCGCTGCTTTGCCGGGCGCGCGGCAGGGTGCGGGCCTGCGGACCGGGGCCACGCTGCTCGCGCTGGTCGTGGCCGGCCTGGCCTTCTGCGTCTGGGCGGCGGCGCAATCGACCGGGACGGCCTGGGCCATGCTCGGCGGGCTGCTCCTGATCGGAATCCTGCTCTACGCCGGAGCGCGCCTTCAGGCGAAGGCAAGCTCGGCCGAGACGGTCTCTTCGATCCAGCCGCCACCGAGCACCCGGTCGCCGGAATAGAGCACCGCCGCCTGACCCGGGGCGACGCCATATTCGGGGGCGTCGAAGCGCACATGCTCGCCGTCGAACCGCGCCGGCACCGGCCTGGCCAATGAGCGGACCTTCACGGTCAAATCGTCGCGCTGGTCCTCGCCGAGCCAGTTCAGCCCGCTCAGCCGCGCGGCACTGACGGCGAGCGCGCGCTTCGGCCCGGCAACGACGCGCTGCGTCTCCGGCTCGAGCCGAACGACATAAAGCGGCTCCGGCTGGCCGCCGATCTCAAGGCCCCGCCGCTGGCCGACGGTGAAATGGATCAGTCCGGCATGACGGCCGAGCGGCCGCCCCTCAAGATCGACGATCTCGCCCGGCACCGCCGCTTCGGGCCGCACCTTTTTCACCACCGCGGCATAATCGCCGTTCGGCACGAAGCAGATGTCCTGGCTGTCCGGCTTGCCGGCGACCGACAAAGCCAGCTCCGCGGCCAGCTCGCGCACCTTCGGCTTGGGCAGGCCGCCCAAGGGGAAGCGCAGGAAATCGAGCTGCTCGCGCGTGGTGGCGAACAGGAAATAGGACTGATCGCGGGCCGGATCGAAAGCGCGATGCAATTCGGGCCCGTTCGCGCCCATGACGCGGCGGACATAATGGCCGGTCGCGAGGCAATCGGCGCCGAGATCGCGGGCGATGCCGTACAGATCGGTGAACTTCACGCCCTGATTGCACTGCACGCAGGGAATCGGCGTGCGGCCGCGCGCATAGCTGTCGGCGAAGCGGTCGATCACGTCTTCCTTGAAGCGGGAGGCGAGGTCGAAGACGTAATGGGCGATGCCGAGCCGGTCGGCGACGCTGCGCGCATCATAAATGTCGCGGCCGGCGCAGCAGCTCTTCGCGCGCCCGACCGCTTCGCCATGATCGTAAAGCTGCAGGGTGACGCCGATCACCTCCGCCCCGCTCTTCGCGGCGAGCGCGGCCACGACCGACGAATCGACGCCGCCGGACATGGCGACGACGATCCGCGCCTCCGAAAGCGGTCGATCGAGCTGAAAATCGGCGTGCATAGCGCGCCCACATAGGGGCGCGGGGCCGCCACGCCCACCCTTTACCCGGTTTTCAACACTCCGCGCCTAAGCCCGGGCGATGGATGAGGCCTTCCTGATTCGCGCCCGGCGCATGCTTGGGGCACTGCAGCGGCTGCGACTCGATCATGAATCGTTCGTCGCGAAAATTTCCGAACGCCAAATCGCCACGCCGACCGCCCGAATGGCGAGCGATGTTAAGAAAGCGCCGCAGGTTGGTGAAGCGGACAGCGCCGCCACCCTCCTTGGCGGCGCCGATGGCTGGCGCGGCGCCCGCGCGGCGCAGGACGGCTGTTTCAACCGTGCCGTCGCGGCACGCCCTCTCAACACCCCGTAAACCCCGCATGACCGGGAAATTTACCGTCGCATTTTAGGCTTCCTTCAACCCCCGGGGGCTACAGGAGGGCGGGGGACGGTCGTTGTTGTATTTTGAGTTTGTAGGTTGAGGATTTCGATGATCGAGAACCAGAAGTTCAGGCCCGCCCAGGTCATTGGCCCACTCGGCGAGCCGCTCACGCTTGAATCGCTGCCCCCGCCCGGCACCACCCGTTGGGTCGTTCGACGCAAGGCGGAAGTGGTTTCGGCGGTGGCGGGCGGCCTCCTCTCGGTCGACGAAGCGTGCGAACGCTACGGGCTGAGCCTCGAGGAATTTGCCGGCTGGCAGCGCGCGGTCGACCGCTCCGGCATGCCGGGGCTGCGGGTCACCCGAATCCAGCATTACAAGTCGTTGTACGAGCGCCAGCAGCGCTACTGATCGCACGCGACGACTAGAAAACGAATCGGGCCGTCCCTGCCGGGGCGGCCCGTTTCGATTCGGGCCGACCTGCGCCGGTTGGCGGCACCTCGTCACGGCATAGGAACAAGTCAGCCGGTCAAGCGTCTTTGCTGCATAATCCTCAGGCCGCGTCAGGCGCGCCGGGATCCTCAGTCAGGAGCAGCAACTCATGGGTATCATTCTTTGGCTCGTCGTGGGCGGTATTGTCGGCTGGCTGGCCAGCATCGTGATGCGCACCGATGCGCAGCAGGGCATTCTTCTCAACATCATCGTCGGCATTGTCGGCGCCTTCGTGGCCGGCCTCCTGTTTGGCGGCGGCACGATCAACCAGGGCATCACCGTCGGCACGTTCCTGATGTCGCTGCTGGGCGCCATCATCCTGCTGGCGATCGTCAACCTCTTCCGTCGCGGCGCGGTCCGTTAATCCGCTAAACTGATACGGAAGACCAAGCGCCGCTCCTGCCCCGTCAGGAG
>JAFAEG010000085.1 GCA_023424095.1 Pseudomonadota bacterium
CTGTTCGCCGAAGCCGGCCTGCCGGTGATGCCCAGCACCACGCACATCGTCCCGCTGATGGTGGGCGATCCCGTGCGGGCGAAGAAGATCAGCGACATCCTGCTGGCCGAATACGGGGTGTACGTGCAGCCCATCAACTACCCCACCGTGCCCCGCGGGACGGAGCGGCTGCGCTTCACCCCCGGCCCCGCCCATGACGAAGCGATGATGCGCGAACTGGCCGGGGCGCTGGTCGAAATCTGGGACCGGCTGGAGCTTCGGCAGGCCGCTTGAACGACGCAGGCGCGGCTGCAACGGCGGACGACGGTCCGGCGGCGGATGGCGCGCTCAACCGGGTGCACCCCAAGGTCACGGCAAGGCGCTTTTGCCGGGGTCGATCAGCAGCTGGAGCGGGTCGAGGAAGCGGTCGCCACGGCGCGCTGAGCAGCGCCCGATCAACCGGGCCTAGCCCGGATCAGATTGTGATCAGACCGCAATCGGCTGTGGTCTTTGCGCGGCGCCTCCACTAGGGGCTGTGGCCTGTCATCCCCGGGAGTTTTCGTGTGAGCGAGCGGATAGCCATCGCGTCGGACCATGCCGCCGTCGAGTTGAAGGCCGTGCTGGTCGAGCATCTGCGTGCGGGCGGCCATGAGGTGCTCGATCTGGGCCCCGATTCCACCGATTCCGTCGATTATCCTCTGTTCGGCTATAAATTGGCCGAAGCGATCGCCTCCGGCGCGGCCGGCAAGGGCGTGGCGCTCTGCGGCTCCGGCATCGGCATTTCGATCGCGGTCAACCGCAACCCGGCCTGCCGCTGCGCGCGGGTGGACGAGCCGCTCTCCGCCAGCCTCGCCCGCCAGCATAATGACGCCAATGTCATCGCCATGGGCGCGCGGCTGGTGGGGCCGGAAATGGCCAAGGCCTGCCTCGACGCCTTCCTGACCACCGAGTTCCTCGGCGACCGCCACCAGCGGCGGGTCGACCAGCTTTCCAACCCCAAGGACAACGCATGACCGCCAACGGCTTCTTCACCAGCACCCTCGCCGACGCCGACCCGGCAGTCTTCGCCGGAGTCCAGCACGAGATTGCCCGCGAGAAGAACCAGATCGAGCTGATCGCGTCGGAGAATATCGTCTCCAAGGCGGTGCTGGAGGCGCAGGGTTCGGTCTTCACCAACAAATATGCCGAGGGCTATCCGGGCCGGCGTTATTATCAGGGCTGCCACCCGTCGGACGAGGTCGAGCAGTTGGCCATCGACCGGGCCAAGCAATTGTTCGGCTGCGGCTTCGCCAACGTCCAGCCGCATTCGGGCGCGCAAGCCAATGGCGCGGTGATGCTGGCGCTGACCAAGCCCGGCGACACGATCATGGGCCTCAGCCTCGACGCCGGCGGCCACCTCACCCACGGCGCGAAGCCGGCGATGAGCGGCAAATGGTTCCACGCCGTCCAATATGGCGTGCGCCGCGACGATCACCTGATCGACTTCGATCAGGTCGAGGCGCTGGCGAAGGAACATAAGCCGACCCTGCTGATCGCCGGCGGCTCGGCTTACCCGCGCCACATCGATTTCGCCCGCTTCCGCGCCATCGCGGACGAGGTCGGGGCGATCTTCATGGTCGATATGGCCCATTTCGCGGGCCTGGTCGCGGGCGGCGTCCACCCGACCCCGTTCGGCCACGCCCATGTCGTCACCACCACCACCCACAAGACGCTGCGCGGCCCGCGCGGCGGCATGGTGCTGACCGATGACGAGGCGATCGCGAAGAAGATCAATTCGGCCGTCTTCCCCGGCCTGCAGGGTGGCCCGTTGATGCACGTCATCGCCGCCAAGGCGGTCGCGTTCGGCGAGGCGCTGCGGCCCGAGTTCCAGGCCTATGCGAAGGCGACGGTGGAGAATGCCCAGGCGCTCGCCAGCCGCCTGAAGGAGCGCGGCGCGGAGATCGTCTCCGGCGGCACCGATACGCATCTGGCCCTGGTCGATCTTACCCCGCTCGGGGTCACCGGCAAGGATGCCGACGAGGCGCTGGAGCGCGCCAGCATCACTTGCAACAAGAACGGCATCCCGTTCGATCCCCTTCCCCCGGTCAAGACCAGCGGCATCCGCGTCGGCTCGCCCGCCGGCACCACGCGCGGCTTCGGCGTCGCCGAGTTCCGTGAGATCGCCGACATGATCGCCGACGTCCTCGACGGCCTGCGCAAGAATGGCGAGCAGGGCGACGGCCAGGTCGAGGCCGCAGTCAAGGCGCGGGTCGAAGCCCTCTGCGCTCGCTTCCCCATCTATCCGGAGCTTTGATTGCGCTGCCCCTTCTGCGCCCATGAAGACAGCCAGGTGAAGGACAGCCGTCCCACCGAGGACGGCTCCGCCATTCGCCGCCGCCGCCAGTGCGAAGATTGCGGCGCGCGCTTCACCACCTTCGAGCGCGCCCAGTTGCGCGAGCTGACCGTCACCAAGTCGGGCGGCCGCCGCGAGCCGTTCGAGCGCGCCAAGCTGGAGCGCTCGCTCGAACTCGCCTGCCGCAAGCGCGCCGTGCCGGCCGAGCGGATCGAGCGGCTGGTCAGCTCGGTGCAGCGCCAGCTGGAGACCGGCGGCGACAATGAAGTCACCACCCAGCGCATCGGCGAATTGGTGATGGAGGGGCTGAAGGGCCTCGACCCGGTCGCCTACATCCGCTTCGCCAGCGTCTATAAGGAGTTCAGCGAGGCTCGCGACTTCGAGGAATTTGCCGGCCGCGTCCACAAGGCCGCCAAGCGCGCGACCAAGGACGATCTCTCTCTGCCCTTCCCGGAAAGCACCAAGAAGTGAGCGCCGAAGCTCCCGCCATCATCCTCGTCCGCCCGCAGCTGGGCGAGAATATCGGCAAGGCGGCGCGTGCCATGCTGAACTTCGGGCTGACCGATTTGCGCCTGGTCAATCCACGCGACGGCTGGCCCAATCCGAGCGCCGGCCCGGCCGCCTCCGGCGCCGACATCGTGCTGGAGCGGGCGCAGGTGTTTGACAGCGTGGCCGATGCCGTCGCCGACATTCCCAACATCTACGCCACCACGGTGCGCAAGCGCGACCTGGTGCTGCCGGTCGTCACGCCCGAGCAGGCCGCGCGGCAGATCGTCGGCGCGGCGGGCCGCTCCGCCATCCTGTTCGGGGCCGAACGTTCGGGGCTGGAGACCGAGGAAGCGGGGCTGGCCCAGGCCATTCTCACCGTCCCGATCAACCCGGACTTCCGCTCGCTGAACCTGGCCCAGGCGGTGATCCTGGTCGCCTATGAATGGTCGAAGCACCAGCAGCTCGCCATCCCCACCGAGGGCGAGGAAGCGGAGCCGCGGGCGCCGCACGCAAATCTGGAAGGCCTGATCGGCCAGCTCGACGAGGCGCTCGACGCGGCCGGCTATTTCTATCCGCCCGACCGTACCCCGGCGACGCGCAACACCATCCGCACGATCATGACCAAGGCCGGCTGGTCCACCCGCGAGATCCAGGCGCTGCGCGGCATGATCCGCACGATCACCAATCCCCGCCAGCGGGGGAAGCGCGAAGGTTGACTTTCGCGGCCGGCCCGGCCATGTGCGCGCCTCGCAATTGGCCCCGCACCCCTGGTGAAGCGGTGGCCCTGCCTTCCGGACACAGGTTCTGAGAGTAGCGCGGCCCCAGGGACGTACGAAACGCAATTGAGGTATTGAACATGTCTAAGCGCAGCAGCGCCAAGTATAAGCTCGACCGCCGCATGGGCGAGAACGTCTTCGGTCGCCCGAAGTCGCCCGTCAACAAGCGCGAATATGGCCCCGGCCAGCACGGTCAGCGCCGCAAGAGCAAGATTTCCGACTTCGGTCTCCAGCTGCGCGCCAAGCAGAAGCTGAAGGGCTATTATGGCGACGTGACCGAGAAGCAGTTCAAGGCCACCTACAAGGCCGCGAGCGCAATGAAGGGCGATACCGGCCAGAACCTCGTCGGCCTGATGGAGCGCCGCCTCGACGCGGTCGTCTATCGCGCCAAGTTCGCGCCGACCATCTGGGCCGCGCGTCAGATCGTGAACCACGGCCACATCCGGGTGAACGGCAAGAAGCTGAACATCGCTTCGGCCAAGGTCAACGTCGGCGACGTGATCGAGCTGGGCCCGAAGGCGCAGGAGATGGCGCTGGTGCTCGAGGCGCAGAGCCTCGCCGAGCGCGACATCCCGGAATATATCGTCCAGGACGGCACCACCAAGGTCGTCTTCAACCGCGTCCCGACGCTGGATGAAGTCCCCTATCCGGTCCGCATGGAACCGAACCTCGTGGTCGAATTCTACTCGCGCTAAGCTCCGGCCAGCGTCGAACCAACAAGGGCGGTCCCGCGGGGCCGCCCTTTTTGTTTCAACGGATGCCGAGCGACGTGCGCAGGAAGGCGTCCGTCCGCCGAAGCATGTCGGCGCGCGCCGCGCTGTCCTCCAGCTGGTGATCGAGCCCGCGATAGACGATCAGTTCCGAGCGGCCGCCGACGTCGCGCAGTTTCGCGTTCATCTGCGTGGAATGGCGCAGCGGGACATTGCCGTCGGTATCGCCGTGAAACATCAGCACCGGGGCGCGGATCGAACGCGCCCGGTTTGACGGCGAACCGTCGCGCACATGCGGCCCGGAACCGATGAACTCGCGCATCAGCCGGAAATCCGACCAGCCGCGTGCTTCCTCGCGCAGATATTCCAGATCGGTGACCGGGGCGACCGCGACCACCGCCTTGAACAGGTCCGGAGTCACCGCCGCCGCCTGCAGCGCCGCATAGCCGCCATAGGACCAGCCCAGGATCGACAATTTGGCCGGGTCGGAGCCCTGCGCCACCAGCCAGCGGCCGGCATCGCTCACGTCGCCCACCGCCACCGGCCAGGAGCGAAAGCCGTTCTGCTGGAACCAGGCATCGCCATAACCGCCGCCGCCGCGGAAATTGGGCTGAAGCACCGCATAGCCGCGATGGGCGAGATATTGCGCGAACCAGTCGAAGCCCCATTCGTCCCGCTCATCCGGCCCGCCGTGCGGCATGACGATTGCGGGCAGGCCGCGCGCATCGGCCGCGCCGGGCGGCAAAGTGAGATAGCCGGGGATCATCGTGCCGTCGGCCGCCGGAAAGCGGATCGGCCGCATCTGCGCCAGCGCGACATTCTCAAGCTGCGGTCGCGACAGCATGATCTCCGCCAGATTCTGGCCGCGCTTGTCGTAGGTGAAATAGCGGCCCGGATCGCGGTCGCTGCCCGCCCAGATCAAAAGGATATTCTCGTCGTCCGATGCGCCGACGAAGCGGATCAGCGGCAAATTGGGCAGGTTGCGCGCGATGCTTGCCGCGAGTTGCCGGATTTCGGGATCGAAATAGACCGCTTGGCGCGTATCCTCCGCATAGGTCGCACCGATCACCCGGCCGTGCCGCCCGATCCGAAGCACGCCGTCGACATCGGCCGTTTCGCTCGAAACGAGCATTTCCTTGCGCAGCGAGCCGTCCAGCGAAACGCGATACATCGCCAGCCGCCCGTTCAATTTCTCCAGCGCATAAGCGACGTTCAACGCGCCATCGACGGCGAGCGGCTGCATCCCATCCCGGGTCACGTGATTGTAGGTGCCGAACGGCCGCCACTCGTCGCTGCCGGCCAGCCGGTAGCGATAGTCGATCTCGCCCGTCCGCATCCCGGTTTGGCCGGCATATTTGATCGCCGAGTAGAGCCGGACCCGGCCCTGCCCGTCGGCGAAATACTGCGCGGCACGCTGGATCGGCTGCTCGACCAGGCTCGAACGGCCGGTGCGTGTGTCCATGCGCAGGACGCCGAGGCCGGGCAGCCGGCCGATCACGCCGGTGAAGCCGCTCATCAGCACCACGCCATCATTGCCCGGCAGCCAGCTGACCAGACCGTCCACGTCCCGGACCCGCATCACGCCCGTGCCGTCGGCGTTCAGCGCGGCAAAACCGCTGCCGCCGGCGACGTCATTCTGCACCCGGCGAAGCGCGAACAATTCGCACAGCAGCCGCTCGTTGCTCACCCAGGCACAGGCGCTGAAGCGCTGGCTGATGCCGTCGACCGCCGTCGCCTGCACCGATTGGCCGCTGGCCAGGTCCACGGTGAACAGCCGCGCGCCCTGGCCGGCCAGGAGCGGCGCGACATAAGCGATGCGGCGGCCGTCGGGCGACAGGCTGATACTCTCGATACTCTCCCGCGCGCCGAATGCCTCGGCCGGATCGAAGCCTGGGAGTGCGCGGACGTCGCGCCGGCCAGGCCCGCCAGCCATGCCGCCAGTACGAGGTCGCGAGCGAAGCGCGTCGGCACGCTCAGCGGATGCCGAGCGACGTGCGAAGGAACTCGTCGGCGCGGCGCAGCATGGTCGCGCGCGCGGTCGAATCGTCGATCTGGTGATCGAGTCCCGGGAACACGACCAGTTCCGAGCGGCCGCCAGCGCCGCGCAGCCTTTCGTCCATTATCCGCGACTGGCGAACGCCGACATTGCGGTCATTGTCGCCGTGGAACATCAGCACCGGCGCGCGGATCGCGGCGGCATTCTGCGCCGGGGAGCCCTGCTGGATGTGCGGGCCTTCCCCGAAGAAGTCCCGGACGTTGGCGGCGTTGCTGAAGCCGCGCGATTCGTCGCGCGCGATGGCCAGATCGGTCACCGGCGCGATCGCCACCACCGCCTTGTAGAGGTTCGGATCGATCACCCCGGCCTGCAGCGCCGCATAGCCGCCATAGGACCAGCCAAGGATCGCCAGCTTGGCCGGATCGGCGATCCCTTCCGACACCAGCCAGCGGCCGGCGTCGCTGACGTCGCCGATGGCGGTGCGCCATGAGCGGAAGCCATTGTCCATGAACCAGGCATCGCCATAGCCGGACGAGCCGCGGAAATTGGGCTGCAGCACGGCATAGCCGCGGTGGGCGAAATATTGCGACAGCCAGTCGAAGCCCCATTCGTCACGCGCGCCGGGACCGCCATGCGGCATGACGATGGCGGGCAGGCCACGCGCCGTCTCGACGCCCGGCGGCAGGGTCAGATAACCGGGGATCTGCGTGCCGTCGGCGGCGCGATAATTGATCGGACGGACATTCGCGAGCTGCACATGCTCGAGCTGCGGCCGGGCCAGCATGATCTCCGTCAGGTTGCGAGCCGCCTTGTCGTAGATGAAATAGCGGCCCGGATCATTGTCGCTGCCCGCCCAGATCAACAGGCGGCTTTCATCCTCGGACGCATCGGCGAAATGGACCTGCGGCAGGTTCGGCTGGGCGCGGCGGAACATCGCGGCGATCCGCTGCAGCTCCGCGTCGAAATAGACGCCCTCGCGCCGTTCATTGGCGTAGCTCGCGCCGACGACACGATTGCTGCGGCCGATGCGCAGGAGGCTGTCCACGTCGACATTGTCGTTCTGGACGACCATTTCCTGCCGCCCGGAGCCGTCGAGCGACATCCGATAGAGCGCGTCGCGGCCGTTGGCGCCGCGCTGGAAGACGTAGGCGACGTTCAGCGCCGGATCGACCGCCGCGGGCCGGATGCCGGTGCGCGCCAGCGTGTCATAGCGGCCGAGCGGCGCCCAGTCGCCGCCATTGGCGGGCCGGTACTGGAAGTCGATGACCGGCGAATCCATCCCCGTCGCACCGCGCACGCCCTGGGTGACGCGCAGTCGCACCTGCCCGCGGCCGTCCGTCACATAGGTTACATTGTTGAGGTTCGGCTGCTCGACGATCGTGTTCCTGAGGTCATTGGTGTTGACCCGCACGACGCCCAGCCCCTCGCGCGTGCGGTTGAGCCGGGTCGGATTGACGTCGCCGCTTTCGGGGATGAAGGTCTGCGTCATCAGCACATGATCCTGGCTGCCCGGCAGGAAATCGATGACGCTGCCGCTGTAGAGCCGCGCATACATCTGATCGATCCGGTCGCGCTCGCCCAGCACCTTCACATTGCTGCCGTCGGCATTCACCGCGACCACGCGGGAGACCGAGACCAAAGTCGTGCCCAGCTGCGACATGCCGTAAAGGTTGCAGACCAGCCGCCGGTTCGAGACGAAGTCGCAGGAACTGATCTGCTGGCTGTTGCCGCTGTGAATGACCGCCTGGCTGGCCTGGCCGCCATCGACCGGCGCCAGATAGAGCGCGCTGCCCTGCCCCGTCGTCGGCGCGACATAGGCGATGGTGCGGCCATCGGGAGAAAGCGAGATCGACTGGACCGACTCGCGCGCGCCGAAGGCAGCCGCGGGATCGGCCAAAGGCTGCGGCTGCAACTGGGCCTGCGCAGCGGCCGGCCCGGCCGCGAACACCCACGCGGCCGTAGCGAAAAAGAGCGTCTTCTTAAGCATTTGCATCCCCCTGATCGGACCAAGTCAAGCACAGGGGTGGTGGGGCGGCAAGGGGGTAAAGCAACCATAGCGGCGCTTGCGGCGGCGCGGCGGCTTTGCCATGACCCTTTCCAATCGCTCTCCACAGGAAGGCCGCCCGTGATGAAGTTGCTCGCGCTCGCTCCCCTCGCTCTTCTCGCCGGTTGCGCGACCACGCCGAGGACCACGACAATGAGCGAGGCCGAGGCCGTCCAGCGCGCCGACGCCGCGATGGACGCAGAAGCCGCAGCGACGGCCATCTCCGAGGAGACGCTGAGGCGCGTTACCCGCCAGCTTTCCGACGACAGCTTCCTGGGCCGCGCGCCCGCCACCGAAGGCGAGACGCTCACGGTCAATTACCTCACCCAGGAATTCCAGCGCGCCGGCCTGCAACCCGGCAACAATGGCAGCTGGACGCAGGACGTGCCTTTGGTGGAGATCGGCGCGACCAACAATCCGTCGCTCACCGTCACCGGCGGCGCCCAGCCTTTGACCTTCAACTATCGCACCGATCTGGTCGCCGCTTCCTACCGCGCCCAGCCGCGCGTGAGCTTCGACAATAGCGACATCGTCTTTGTCGGTTACGGCATCAACGCGCCGGAGCGCGGCTGGAACGATTATGAAGGCGTCGATGTGCGCGGCAAGACCGTGATCATCCTGGTCAACGATCCCGACTGGCAGAGCCAGGGCACCACCGGCACCTTCAACGGCCGGGCGATGACCTATTATGGCCGCTGGACGTACAAGTACGAAGAAGCCGCCCGGCAGGGCGCGGCCGCCGCCTTCATCGTCCACGACACCGAGCCCGCTTCCTATGGCTGGATGACGGTCGAGAACAGCTGGACCGGTCCGCAGCTCTATATGGATGACGGCCGCGGCGGCGCGGACCAGACCGCCGCCAATGGCTGGCTTCAGCAGGAAGCCGCCCGCCGCCTGCTGGCGAGCGCCGGCCAGGATCTCGACACGCTCACCCAGCGCGCGCGCCAGCCCGGCTTCCGCGCCGTGCCGCTGACCGGCCTGAAGGCCTCGATGACGATCGAAAATACGATCCGCCGCCAGGCCTCGAAGAACGTGATCGGCATCATCCCCGGCGCGACCCGGCCGGACGAATATGTCCTCTACACCGCCCATTGGGACCATCTGGGCGAATGCACGCAGACCGGCGACGACCGGATCTGCAACGGCGCCGTGGACAACGCCACCGGCACCGCCGCGCTCGTTGCCTTGGCCGAGGCGCACCGGGGCAGCCGCCCCGACCGCACCATCGTCTTCCTGGCGGTCACCGCCGAGGAATCCGGCCTGATCGGCTCGGCTTATTATGCCGCAAACCCGGTCTTCCCGCTGGCCCGCACCGCCGGTGGCATCAACATTGACGGCCTGCAGGTGAACGGCGTCAGCCGCGACTTCATCGCGATCGGCGCCGGCAAGTCGCAGCTCGACGATTATCTCCGCCGGGCGATCGACCCGCTGGGCATCAATCTGGTGCCCGAGCCCGCGCCGGAGGCCGGCTATTATTACCGCTCCGACCATTTCAGCTTCGCCAAGCAGGGCGTGCCGATGCTCTATGCCGAGGGCGGCGAAGATCTGGTCGAAGGCGGCCGGGCGGCCGGCGAAGCGGCCTCGCGCGACTATCGCGCCAACCGCTATCACGGCATCAACGACGAATATGATCCGAACTGGAACTGGTCCGGCGCGATCCGCGACCTGCGCGTCTATTTCGCGATCATGCAGGAACTGGCCTCGACCACCGCCTGGCCGGAATGGCTGCCTGGTGACGAGTTCCGCGCCATCCGCGACCGCAGCGCGGCCGAGCGGCGCTAGCTGATCTTGCGGCCGAAGACGGGGCGCGGTGCGGCAGCGCCGGGTTCCGGCTCGGCCGCGGGCGGCGCATCGCCTTTGCTGGCCAGGTAACGCTGCAGGGCCGCGTCGGCGTCGAACGCCGGTTCCTCGGGCTCGGACGCCTTGCCGGGCTTCGGGCCGCGCGGTTTTGCGCCGGCCCGCACGATCATCCAGATCGCGCTGCAGCCGGCCAGCACGGCCAGGGCCGCCGGGCCGAACCAGTCGAGCTCCCGCCCGCCATTGCCGCGGGTGAAATAGGCCATCCAGCCGAACAGCACCGCCAGCACGATGGCGGGGATCGCGCGAGCGAAACCGACCAGCAAGTCGGTGGAGGAAGGCGCGGGGCCCGGAGACATGTCACCATCCTTAGCGGTGAAGCCTTAACAAGCCGTCGGCACCTTCCGCGCCGCGCGCGAGCCTCTATATGCCGCGGCATGAACATGCGCTTCCCCGCCGAATGGTCCCCGCACGCTGCCGTCTGGATCGGTTTTCCGAGCCACGCCGATCTGTGGGAGGAGGATCTGGAGCCCGCCCGCGCCGAGGTCGCCGCCTTCGCGCTCGCCGTCCATGCCGAGGGGCGCGGCGAGGAAGTGCGCCTGGTCGCCGCCGATGCGGAAAGCGCCCGCGCCGCCGCCGTGCGCTGCCCGTTCGCGACCGTGGTCGAGCAGAGGTTCGGCGACATCTGGCTGCGCGACACCGGCCCGCTGCTGCTCAGCGACGGCAAGGCGCTGTCGGCGCGCAGCTTTCAGTTCAACGGCTGGGGCGGCAAATATGATCTGCCCGGCGACGACGATGTCGGCCTTCGCCTCGCCATCACGCTCGGGCTCAAAGCCGACCGCCTCGACTGGGTGCTGGAGGGCGGCGCGATCGACCTGGACGGCAGCGGCCTCGCCGTCACCACCGAACAATGTCTGCTCAACCCGAACCGCAATCCGGGCCTCAGCCGCGAGGAGATCGAGCGGCGGCTGCGCGACCAGCTCGGCATCACTCGCTTGCTCTGGCTCGGCGATGGCCTGCTGAACGACCATACTGACGGCCATGTCGACAATCTCGCCCGCTTTGTGGCGGAAGGCACGCTGGCCCTGCCGGTCGCGGCTGCCGATGATCCCAATGCGGCGGTCTACGAAGACGCCCGCGCCCGCGCCGCCGCCTTCGGCCTGAAGATCGCCGACATCCCCTCGCCCGGCACGGTCGAGCGGGACGGCGAAATCATCCCGGCCTCCCACATGAATTTCTACATCGGCAATGCCAGCGTCGTCGTGCCGCTTTACGGGACGGCCAGCGACGAGGCTGCGGTCGCCGCGATCCAGGCGCTGTTCCCCGACCGCAAGGCGGTGGGCCTGCGCGCCGACCACATCCTCACCGGCGGCGGCAGCTTCCACTGCATCTCGCAGCAGATCCCCGCCCTCTAACGCGACCCATCTCCCCTCCCTGCAAGGGAGGGGATTAAGGGGTGGGTGACGGCGCAGCCGTGCGAATCTCGGACGCGGGTGGTTCACAGCGGGCTCGCGCCCGCTCACCCACCCCCACCCCCTCCCTTCCAGGGAGGGGAGCACAAGGCGGGTTTTGGCTAGAGCCGGCCGAGCAGGCGGTCGAGCGAGCGGTGATGTTCGGGCGTGTCGCCATTGGCTTCGCGCTCGAGCTCGCTTTTCACCTTCTCCAGCTCGTCGGTCGAAAGATGCTCCAGGCCGATGAAGTCGTCGCGCGCATCGCCGAGCGCGCGAATGAGTTCGTCCAGCTTCGCCTGGATCGCGCTCGCGTCGCGATTCTGCGCATTCTGGATCAGGAAGACCATCAGGAAAGTGACGATGGTCGTGCCGGTGTTGATCACCAGCTGCCACGTATCGGAAAAGCCGAAAAGCGGCCCGGTGACGGCCCAGACGAGCACCACCGCCAGCGCCAGGGTGAAGGCCGGCGGCCGTCCGGACCAGCTCGCCACCCGCTGCGCCATCATCTCGAACAGCCGGCTCATCCCGCTTCTCCCTTGCAACTGGCCGCGAACCTGCCACCTATCCCGCAACCCCGCCATGGAGTTTGAAGGTTCGTGTCAGCGCTCAAGATCGCCGCTCTCCAACTCGCTTTCAGCGACGATGTTCAGGAAAATGTCGCCGCCGTGTCCGATCTCGTCCGCGAGGCGGCGGGCAAAGGCGCGCGGCTGATCCTGCCGCCGGAGCTGTTCGAGGGCCATTATTTCTGCCGCACCCAGGACGAGGGCCATTTCGCCCGCGCCCTCCCCGCCGACCGCCACCCGGCGGTGCTGGCGATGCAAAAGCTCGCGGCGGAGCTGAACGTCTATATCCCGACCAGCTTCTTCGAGGCGGACGGTCATCATCATTATAACAGCCTGGCGATGATCGACGCGTCCGGCGCGATCATGGGCGTCTATCGCAAGAGCCACATCCCCGATGGCCCCGGCTATTCCGAGAAATTCTATTTCCGACCGGGCAATACCGGCTTCCAGACCTACCAGACCCCGCTCGGCACCCTCGGCCCGGCGATCTGCTGGGACCAATGGTATCCGGAGACCGCCCGCAGCCTGACCCTGCAGGGCGCCGAAATCCTGCTCTACCCGACCGCGATCGGCACCGAACCGCACGATCCCGATCTCGATACGTCGCGTTTGTGGCGCCGCGCGATGATCGGCCACGCCGTCTCCAACGTCGTGCCCGTCGTCGCTGCCAACCGCATCGGCACCGAGGGCGACCAGCGCTTCTACGGCCATTCCTTCATCTGCGACGAGCGGGGCGACATCCTCGCGGAATTCGGCGCGACCGAAACCGGCGTCATCACCGCCGACCTGGACCTCGATCAGGCCCGCCGCCACCGCGCCGCCTTCGGCTTCTTCCGCGACCGGCGGCCAGACCTGTACGGTCGGATCACGCAGGATATTTAGCTAGCCAGACTTTTTGCCACCGTCGCGGCCACGACGTGAGAAGCGGCTCCTCGCACTTCTCAGCAAGAAAATGAACAGCTGTATCGGCGCAAAGACCTGACTAAGAAGCGCCGCAGCCACGCGAGAGCGTCCGGCCGTCGCCCGCATGCAAAGCGCGGCGGCAAGCGCGAACATCCAGACGTTCCATGCGATCAATGCCCAGCCCCCGAGCCGGAGCCAAGGTCGACCGACTGCCCCAGCCGCTTCTCCCGCCGTCACCCCGACAAGGGACTCGAGCAGAAAGTTGGGCAGGAACAGCGCCGCCGCGACGACGATGAGCAACAAGAAGAACTCCCAGCCTGTCACCGGTTCGTCGAAGCTGAGGAATTTGTAGCTCGGCGGGAGGTCGCTGGACATTGTGGGTCATGCTCCCTGCAATTCCACCGCCCGGGCGAACACCGCTTCGAACATCGCGGCATTCAGCCGGCCGGTATTCTGGTTGTAGCGCGAGCAGTGATAGCTATCGATCAGGCGGCGGCCGTCGGGCAGGCGATGCTCGGCGAGGTGGCCGAATTTGTAATCCGCCTGCCGGCCGCCCGCCGTCCGCACCGCGGCCGTATGGGCGATCTGGCCCAAGGCGACGAGGATGCGGATGGTCGGCATCGCCGTCAACGCGGCTTCGTAGAAGGGCCGGCAGGTCGCGCTTTCCTGCGGCGTCGGCTTGTTCTGCGGCGGCAGGCATTTGACCGAGTTGAGAATGACGACCCCTTTCAGCCGCACGCCGTCGTCGGGCCGCTCGCGATAGACACCCTCGGCCAGCCCGAACTTGCCGAGCGTTTCGTAGAGCAGATGCCCAGCATAATCGCCAGTGAAGGGCCGCCCCGTGCGGTTCGCCCCCCATTTGCCCGGCGCCAGCCCGACGATGCCGAGCCACGCCGCGGGATCACCGAAATGCGGCACCGGCGCGTTCCACCAATCGGGATATTCGGCCCGCAATTCCTCGCGGAACGCGACCAGGCGGGGGCAGAGCGGGCAGTCGTAGGACGGTTCGACCTGGGGGACGGGGCTGAGCGCAAAGGACATCCCCCTTCCTAGCCCGCGCAACCGGCTTGTCGAAGGGCCGACTTTGCTCTTTGGCCGGGGCGTGGTCCACGAATATGCCATCGCCCTGGGCTCCAACCGCCCGCACGGCCGCCACGGCGCGCCGGAGCAGGTGCTGCACGCCGCGATCCGTGCGCTCGGCGCATTGGGCCGGGTCGAGCGCGTGTCCCGCATCCACCGCACCGCCGCGCTCGGCCCGGCGGGCCGCAGCTTCGCCAATGCCGCTCTGCTGCTCGCGAGCGATCTGGATCCCCTGGATCTGCTCGGGGCGCTCAAGGCGGTCGAGCGCAGCTTCGGCCGCCGCTCCGGTCGCCGCTGGGGGCCGCGCGTGCTCGATCTCGACATCATCCTGTGGTCGGGTGGCCGCTTCGCCGCGCGCGGCCTCGACATTCCGCACAAGCAGCTCACCCGTCGCCGCTTCGTGCTCGCCCCGCTCGCCGAAATCGCCCCGGACCACGCGATCCCGCGCGCCGGTCACGCCGTCCGCCATGCCGCGCATCGGCTCGGACGCGGTTGACCGCCGCCCCGCCCGCTTCTAGGTCGCCTGCCGGTGAGGGCCCTTAGCTCAGTCGGTAGAGCAACTGACTTTTAATCAGTAGGTCGCTGGTTCGAACCCAGCAGGGCTCACCAATCCCTTAGGTCGCGAACAGGTTTTCCGGGTTTGCCATCGCCTTGATCTCCAGGGCGTTGCCGCTGGGATCGAGGAAGAACATCGTCGCCTGCTCACCGGGCTGCCCGGTGAAGCGCACCGTCGGCGCGATCACGAAATCGGCACCTTCCGCCTGTAGCCGATCCGCCAGCGACTGCCATTCGGCCATGCTCAGCACCGCACCGAAATGCGGCACCGGGACATGCTCGCCATCCACCTCATTGTGGTGCGGCCGGGCCTGCATCGCCGGATCGAGATGGGCGACGATCTGGTGCCCGAAGAAATCGAAGTCGATCCACTGCTCGCTGCTCCGCCCCTCCGGACAGCCCAGCAGCCCGCCATAGAAAGCCCGCGCCGCGGCGAGATCGTGGACCGGGAAAGCGAGGTGAAAGGGAGGCAGCGTCACGCCGTCAGGAACAGGCTCTGCGCGATCGCGAAGATGATCAGCGCCGCCGCGAGCGTCAGCGACAGCGCCGTCATCGCCCAGCCGGCCGCCACCAGCACCCGCTCCTCGCCCGCCCGAAGCTCATTGCTCTTGCCGAGCCGGAACATCAGGAAGCCGGCGAAAGCGCCGTACAGAAACACCACGAATGGCAGAAAATCGCCCATCGAACCTGTCCCGCTCTCGCCCGCATGCGCGGGACCGTCGCGCTTTTCGCGTCCGGCGGGATGCCCATCCCCTTGAGCCTGCGTACTTCTTTTCGCGGATCGAGCCAAGCAGGCTCGCCGCGCCCGCGCCCCGCTTCGCCGCGACAATTTGCGACGTTTCCGACATTTTCTAAGCTACAGGCCGGGCTAAGGACTGTCCCATGCCCGATGAAGCCCGCCTCCTCCTGGTCGATGACGAACGCGATATTCGCGAGCCGCTGGCCGCTTACCTTGCCCGCAACGGCTACAAGGTCAGCAAGGCCGCCAATGCCGAGGCCGCCCGCGCTCTGCTCGCCGGCAAGGAATTCGACCTCGTCCTGCTCGACATCATGATGCCGGGCGAGGATGGCCTCGCGCTGACCGGCTTCATCCGCGCCACCACCAATTTGCCGGTGATCCTGCTTACCGCTCGCGCCGAGGAGACCGACCGGATCGTCGGGCTGGAGCTGGGCGCCGACGATTATGTCACCAAGCCGTTCAGCCCCCGCGAGCTGATGGCGCGGATCAAGGCGGTGCTCCGCCGCAGCAGCGGCGAAAGCAATCAGCGGGTGCGCGCCCCGGACGCGGAGAGCTTCTCGTTCGGGCCGTGGATCCTGAAGACCGGCGAGCGCGAACTGGTCGACCGCGACGGCGTCGCGATCCCGCTCTCGACCGGCGAATATAACATCCTCCACGCTTTCGTGACTCACCCCCGGCGCGTGCTGAGCCGCGACCAGTTGCTCGATCTGACGCAGGGTCGCGAGCTGGCCGCGTTCGAGCGGAGCATCGACAATCACATCTCCCGCCTCAGGAAGAAGATCGAGGAGAATGCGGCCGACCCGAAGCTGGTGAAGACCGTCTGGGGCGGCGGCTACATGCTCGCCTCCGAAGTCACCAGGCTCTGACGGCCTGCCGATGAAGCGCTTCCTGCCCAAGAGCCTGATCGGCCAGATCGCGCTGGCGATGGCGCTCGTCCTGCTCGTGCTGCAGGCGGTGAACTTCATCTCGGTCCGCAACGAGCAGCATCAGCGCGCCCAGGCGCAGCTCGAAGGCCCGGTCATGGCGCGCTATGTCGGCTCGATCGGCCGCCTGCTCGAGCGTGATCGCGAGGGGGGCGACAATGGCCGCCGCGGCCGTGTGACCTTCGGCGCCGAAAGCAATGTCTCGCCCGAGGGAAGCGATCCTGAACTGGTCGAACGGCTCCGGGTCAGCGCCGCCGCCAACATGCTCGAACTGCGCGACGTCCGCGCCGCGCTGTCGGACGAGGCGCCACCGGTGCTGGAGCGCGACCGCACTCGGGGCTCCAGCGAGGGTGACAAGAACCGCGCCGAGCGCTTTCGTTCACTCATGCTGTCCGTGCAATTGCCGGACGGGCGCTGGATCAACGGCCAATTGCCGATCTCGCGCCCCAATATGGGCCCCTTCTGGCGGCTCGCGGCCGGCACCCTGCTGCTCTACATCGTCCTGCTCGCCGCCGTGATCTTCGTCCTGCGCCGGCTTGTCTCGCCGCTGCGCGATCTGACCGGCGCGGCGCAACGCTATCGGGGCGGCGGCGAGATCCCGCAGGTCACGCCGCGGGGCCCGGCCGACATTCGCCGCGCGATCGAGGCGTTCAACGCCATGGGCGCGCGCGTCGGCGGCCTGCTGGAGGAGAAAGACCGGATGCTGGGCGCGATCGGCCACGATCTGCGCACGCCCCTCGCCTCTTTGCGCATCCGCGCGGAATCGGTGGAGGATGACGAGGAGCGCGAGCGGATGATCGCGACCATCGAGGAGATGGCCGGGCTGCTCGAGGACGCCTTGTCGCTCGCCCGCTCCGGCCGCTCCCAGGAAAAGCCGCGCGCGCTCGATATCGCCGCGCTGGCCGATGCCTTGGTCGAGGAGGTCCACGAGCTGGGCCAGGAAGTCACCATGGTCGACAGCGCGCGCACGGTCGCCTGTGTCCGCCCGAACCTGCTGCGCGGCGCGATCCGCAACCTGATCGAAAATGCGGTCAAATATGCGGGCGCGGCCGAAGTGCGGGTGACCGAGGAGGGCGCGCGGGTGGCGATCGAGATATTGGACCGCGGCCCCGGCATTCCCGAAGATCAACTCGCCAGCGTGCAGGAGGCGTTCGTCCGGCTGGAGCAATCGCGCAGCCGCGAGACGGGCGGCAGCGGCCTGGGCATCACCCTCGCCCGCGCCGCCGCGCAATTGCATGGCGGCGGCCTGGCCCTGTCCAATCGCGATGGTGGCGGCCTGTGCGCCCGGCTCTGGCTGCCGCGCGAGGACAAGAGCGCCTGACCGGGCGGGCCGCGCGGGTCCCACCCAACAACCCCAACAAAAAAGGGCGGGTCCCGGAGGACCCGCCCTTCCTTTTAAGCCCTTGGCTCAGTTGCGCAGCGGCTCCGGCGATGGCGTGCCACGGTGGCCCCTGTCGCCGCGCCGGCCGCGCCGTTCGTCCGCGCCGATCCGGCCGTCACGATTGGCGTCCATCCGGTCGAAGCGCTGCAGCGCGCGGTCGCGGAACTCCTGCGCGGTGACCGCGCCGTCCGGACCGAGCATGGCCATGCCCATCCGGCCGCTGGGGCCGCCACGGCCACGCATGCCGCGCATGCCGCGCCGCTCGCCCTGCCCGCGCATCTCCGTGCGCTGGCTGAACTCCTCGCGGGAGATCTGGCCGTCGCGATTGGCGTCGAGGCGATCGAACATCTGGCCCCGTCGCTCGGTCCGGCGCTGCTGCATCGCCGCGCGGCGCTGTTCGCCGAGCTGGCGCAGTTCGTCGGCGGTCACGCGGCCGTCGCGATTGACGTCCATGCGCTGGAAGCGCTGGTCGGCATTGGCGGCGACCTGATCGCGGGTCAGCTCCGCGCGCGGCGCTTGCGGCGCTTGCGGCGCTTGCGGCGCTTGCGGGGCCGCCGGCTGGGCGATGGCGACGCCGGCCGCGGCGCCGGCCGCCCCGGCGAACAGCAAAGTGTTGATGGCTTTCATCGGGTGATACTCTTCCTTG
>JAFAEG010000127.1 GCA_023424095.1 Pseudomonadota bacterium
CCCCCCCCCGCGGGGGCGGGCGGCCGAACGTCGAATCAGAGGCTGTTGATCGCGCCCTTCACGGCGCCCTTCAGCTGCTGGCCCTTGCCCTTCAATTCCTGGCCGGCACCCTCGGCGCGCGTGTCGGCGTCGCCGCTCTGCTGCTTCAGCTTGCCGGCCGCCTCGTTGAGATTGCCTTTCACCTTGTCGATGAGCTCGCCCATGATGGGATTCCTTCAAGTGGTTGATGTTGGTGAAGAAACGAGCGGCGGGCGACGGCGTTCCGCGATCGCCGCATCGCCGTTAGAAAGAGATCATGGCGCATGAGGCGATCATCGACCTGTACGAGCGGACCGCTGCGGCCTGGGATGCGGCGCGGCGTAGCCTGACCCCGCAGGAGCTTCCTCATATCGAAGCCTTCGCCGATGCGCTGCCGGCGGGCGCGGCGGTGCTCGACATCGGCTGCGGCACGGGCGTTCCGGCGGAAATGCTAATTGGGCGTGGCCTGAAGGTGACGGGGGTCGATTCGTCGCCTTCGCTGATCGCCCTGGGCCGCGCGCGCCTTCCCGATGCCGAATGGCTGGTCGCCGATATGCGCGCCCTCGCGCTCGGCCGCCGCTTCGACGGTCTGCTCGCCTGGCACAGCTTCTTCCACCTCTGCCCGGACGACCAGCGGGCGATGTTCCCGATCTTCGCCCGCCATGCCGCACCGGGCGCGCTTTTGATGTTCACCAGCGGCAGCGAGGCGGACGTGCGGATCGGCGAATGGCAGAACGAGCCGCTCTACCATGCCAGCCTCAGCCAGGCCGAATATCGGTCGCTGCTGGCCGAATCAGGCTTCGCCGTTCTGCGCTTCACCGCCGGCGCGGGAGACCCGCCCGGCCCAACGGTCTGGCTGGCGCGCGCCCCCTAGATCAGACCCGCGAGCGGGCTGCTGGGATCGGCATATTTGCGCTGGCCCATGCGCCCGGCACGATAAGCGAGCCGCCCGCTTTCCACCGCCAGCCGCATCGCGCGGGCCATCAGGATCGGGTCCTTCGCCTCGGCGATGGCGGTGTTCATCAGCACGCCGTCGCAACCCAATTCCATCGCCACCGCCGCGTCGCTCGCCGTGCCGACGCCGGCATCGACCAACACCGGCACGCCGGCGCCTTCGACGATCAGGCGGATGGTGACGCGATTCTGGATGCCAAGGCCCGAACCGATCGGCGCGCCCAGCGGCATGATCGCGACCGCGCCGGCTTCCTCAAGCTGCTTCGCGGCAATGGGATCGTCGACGCAATAGACCATCGGCTTGAAGCCCTCGCGCACGAGCACCTCGGTCGCCTTCAGAGTCTCGCGCATGTCGGGATAGAGCGTCTTCGCCTCGCCCAGCACTTCCAGCTTCACCAGCTCCCAGCCGCCCGCCTCACGCGCCAGCCGCAGCGTGCGGATCGCGCTGTCGGCGTCGAAACAGCCGGCGGTGTTGGGCAGATAGGTGTAGCGCTTCGGATCGATATAATCGGTCAGCAAGGGCTGGCCCGGATCGGTGACGTTCACCCGCCGCACCGCGACGGTGACGATCTCCGCCCCCGAGGCCTCGACCGCAGCCGCGTTCTGCTCGAAATCCTTATATTTGCCGGTGCCGACGATCAGCCGCGAGCTGAAGGTCTGGCTGGCGACGGTCCATGTATCTGAAGATTCAAGCTGGCTCATTCACTCTCTCAAAATCGTCGTGCCGGACTTGATCCGGCATCCACCTGCCTTTCGGCGCCCGGTCAAGAAGAAGGTGGACCCCGGATCAAGTCCGGGGTGACGAGAACGGTTTAACCCCCGCCGACAAACGTCACGATCTCATAATCGTCGCCATCCGCGACCATCACGTCCGCCAGCGTCGAACGCGGCACGATTTCCAGATTGCGCTCCACCGCCACTTTCTCCGGCACCAGCCCGAGCTCCGCGACCAGTTCCGCGATGCTCGTACCGCCCGCCACGCGCCGATGCTGGCCATTCACCGTGACCGAAACTGTCCCGTCCGCGCTCATTCAGGCCTCACAACAATTGCCGCTGTCTTCAAACAGCCATATAGGACCGCCCGCGATGGCGACCGCCTCCCTCATCTATGTCCTGAACGGCCCAAATCTCAACCTGCTCGGAACGCGGGAGCCCGAGATTTATGGGTCAGACTCGCTGGACGATATCGCCGCCCGCCTGACCGATCAGGCGGAGGAGCTCGAGATCGAACTGGATTTCCGCCAGTCCAATCACGAGGGCCACCTGATCGACTGGCTGCACGAGGCGCAGGCGCAGGGGGCGAAGGCCGTATTGCTGAATGCCGGCGGGCTGACCCACACGTCGGTCGCCCTGCACGATGCGGTGAAGGCGATCAACACGCCGGTGATCGAGGTCCATCTTTCCAATCCGCACGCGCGCGAGGCATTCCGGCACGTCAGCCTGATCGGCCGCGCCGCCATCGGCACAATCTCCGGCTTCGGCGCGACCAGCTATGCGCTGGCGCTGGACGCGGCCGCACGTCTCTGACAGGGGAAATTGAATGAGCGACGATAACGGTTCCGAGGGAGCCATGCGCGTCGACACCGATATGGTGAAGACGCTTGCCCAGTTGCTGAGCGAAAACGACCTCAGCGAAATCGAAGTCGAGGACGGCGACCGCCGGATCTCGGTGAAGCGAAAGATTCACGCGGCGCCCGTGGCCGCGCCCGCCTTCATGGCGGCGCCCGCGCCTGCGCCCGCTGCGGCTCCGGCCCCGACGGCCGCGCCTGCGGCGGCGGAAGGCCCGGCTGCCGGCTCCGTCCCCTCGCCGATGGTCGGCACCGTCTACCTCTCGGCCGAGCCGGGTTCGAAGGCGTTCGTCAGCGTCGGCGACCGCGTCAATGAAGGCGACACGATCGTCATCATCGAAGCGATGAAGGTGATGAACCAGATCGCCGCGCCGCGCGCCGGCACGGTCACCGCCATCCTCGTCCAGAATGCCGAGCCGGTCGAATATGGCCAGCCGCTCGTGGTGATCGCCTAACTTATGCCGGACATCGGCAAGATATTGATCGCCAATCGCGGCGAAATCGCGCTGCGCATCCACCGCGCCGCGCATGAAATGGGCATCAAGACGGTCGCGGTCCATTCCACCGCCGATGCCGAGGCGATGCACGTCCGGCTGGCGGACGAGGCGGTCTGCATCGGCCCCCCGTCGGCGACCGATTCCTATCTGAACATCCCGGCGATCATCTCGGCCGCCGAGATTTCCAACGCCGACGCGATCCACCCCGGCTACGGCTTCCTCAGCGAGAATGCGCAATTTGCGGAGATCGTCGAGGCGCACAATCTGATCTGGATCGGGCCGAAGCCCGAACATATCCGCACGATGGGCGACAAGGTGGAGGCCAAGCGCACCGCCGGCGCGCTCGGCCTGCCGCTGGTCCCGGGCTCGGACGGCGCGATCGAGGATGTGGCGGAGGCCAAGCGCCTCGCCCGCGACATCGGCTATCCGGTGATCATCAAGGCCGCGTCCGGCGGCGGTGGTCGCGGCATGAAGGTGTGCGAGGGCGAGGACCAGCTCGAGACGCTGATGAGCCAGGCCGGCCGCGAGGCGAAGGCCGCGTTCGGCGACGCCACCGTCTATCTCGAAAAATATCTCGGCAATCCGCGCCACATCGAATTCCAGGTGTTCGGCGACGGCAATGGCAATGCCATCCACCTCGGCGAGCGCGATTGCTCGCTGCAGCGCCGCCACCAGAAGGTGCTGGAGGAAGCCCCCTCCCCGATCATCACGCCGGAGGAACGGGCGCGGATGGGCGGGATCGTCGCCAAGGCGATGGCCGACATGGGCTATCGCGGCGCCGGCACGATCGAATTCCTGTGGGAAGCCGGCGAATTCTACTTCATCGAGATGAACACCCGACTGCAGGTGGAGCATCCGATCACCGAGCAGATCACCGGCCTCGACCTCGTCCGCGAACAGATCCGCGTCGCCGAGGGCAAGGGCCTGACGCTCCGCCAGGAAGACGTGCAGCTGCGCGGCCATTCGATCGAAGTTCGGATCAATGCCGAGGACCCGCGCACCTTTGCTCCCTCACCCGGCCGGGTCGGCCATTTCCACCAGCCGGGCGGGATGAACGTGCGCGTCGATAGCGGCCTCTATTCGGGCTATTCGATCCCGCCTTATTACGATTCGATGGTCGCGAAGCTGATCGTGACCGGCACCACCCGCGCCGGCGCGCTCCGCCGCCTGCGCCGGGCGCTGGAGGAATTCGTGATCGAGGGCGTGAAGACCACGATCCCGCTGCACCAGGCGATCATCCAGGACCCCGATTTCATCGCGGGCGACTATACGATCAAATGGTTGGAGGAATGGCTGGCCCGGCAGGAGGCCTGAGGGTCAGCGGCTTGCCGCGAATTCCTGCCTGACGCTGCGAATATCGGCGGGCCGCCAGCCCAAAGCTTCCGCCTCGGCCAGCATGGCCTCCGCCTCGCCGCGCCGTCCGGCCAACGCCAGGGCCTGCGCGAGCTTCAATTTGGCCTCGCCATAAGGCCGGGCCTGATGATTGCGGACGGCCAGGTCGAGCGCGCAGGCCGCGTCGGCCGAATCCAGGCAATGGTCGATGCCGTGGCCGTAGGCGGCCTCCGGGAACAGGGTCAGGCGGCGATCCCAGCCGGTCCGCGCCAGTGCCGTCCAGCGCCGCGCTTCGCCTTCATCCCCGCGCTGCCGCATCAGGCCGGCAATCGCGTCCATATATTCGGGATGATCGGTGCGCCGCACGACATCGCGAAGGATCGCCTCGGCTTCCGCCTCCTGCCCGGTCAGGGACAGGATTTCGGCGATATGCTCCTGGATCAGCCAATGGCCGGGAAACAGCCGGTCGGCCTCGCGGAAGCGGGTCAGCGCCTCGTCCAGCCGGCCATTGGCGAGCTGGATCATGCCGCGCTGCAGGGCGATCTGCGCCCGCGCGCGATTGGTCGGCTGCTCCATCGTCGCCGCGACCCGAAGCATCGCCGCATCCGCCTCGGCCGGGCGGCCAGCGTGAGAATGATAGACCGCCATCCGGAAATCCGCTGACGCCGGGGCGAGCGCCGCCGCCTCTCGGTAGAAGGCCAGAGCGGCCGCGCTGTCGCCGCGATAGAGCGCAATGTCGCCGCGCATGCCCTTGATCTCCGCCTGCTCGTCGGCGCCGGGGGGCACGGCGTAGCGGTCGATCGCGTCCAGCATCCGCTCCGCTTCGCCCAGCCGGTGGAGCGAGAAAGCCAGAGTGGCGGCGGTGAGGTGCGGGCCGGTCCCCTCAGGCGCAGAGGCGAAGGCGCGGTCGAGCGCAGCCTTCGCGGCGGCGAAATCCTCATAATTGCCGGTCAGCTTGCCGCGCAGGATCAGCGCTCGCGCGAGCGCCTCCTCGAACAGCCACTCGCCACGCCGGGCCAGCGCATCGGCCGAATCCGTGCGCACTTCCAGATCGAGCCGGGCCAGCGCCTGATCGTAGCTCGTCGCCGTGCCGGTGATCAGCGTGCGCGCCTCGGCCGCGCTGGCATCGGCGGCCGGCGCGTCGCCGCGCAGCAGCCGTTCCAGCCCGAACACGCCCAGCAGCGCAACGCCCACGAGCAGCAGATTGCGCCCCAGCCGACGCGCTGCCGGGACCGCCTCCCCGCTCATATCTTCGTGGCGCACAATTTCAGACCGAGCGCCTCCAGATCATCGCCCAGCGCGTTGAACAAAAGCACCAGACTGGCGCGGAATTCCGGCACCCATTTGAAAGTGCCCTGGGCGTTGCCGGTCAGATCGTCCGCGGCGGAATCGCTGTTGAACGCGTCCTTGCGCGCCCCTGCGACCAGCGCGGTGGACAGCGCCGGAAAGCCCGTCCGGTCGACCTGCACATAGGCGCTTCGCGGATCCGTGCGGAAATTGAAGTTGACGCCGCCAGGCGCCTCGATCGGCGGATTGCCCTGCGGCAGCGCGAAATAGGGGAAGTTCGCCCGGAACGGCCGGTCGTTGGCCGGCGGATTGAGCGGCAGATTCACGAACGTGTCGATCGAATGGACTCTGAGATCGAGGAAAACGGCCGCCAGGATGCGGTCCGCGACGGGATCGGGCAAAGCCCGCCCGTTCGGGAAGGCCGACGGCAGCCGGAAATCGATGGTCAACACATCGGGCGTGACCAATTGCGCGACGTTCAGGCCGAGGCCGGTATCCTGCGTGAAGCAGGGCACGACGTCATAGCTGCCGGTCAGAGGCGGTGTCGGCGGCGGAACGACGATGACCGGATCGGACGAGGCCTCGCCACCACCGCCGCCGCAACCGGCAAGGGCGAGCGCGACCGAGGCGAGCAGAGCGTTGCGAAGCTTCACAGCTGGCCTCCGATCCGCGCGGTATCGGACCAGACGTGCAGCCGGTTCGCGCCATTCTCCACCCGTGAGCGCGGCATCTGGATGATCACCGCGGTGATGTTCTTGGAATCGAAGAAACTGCGCTGATTGTTGAACAGGATGCGCCCTGCCTGCCGGCTTTCCCGAAGCCCTTGCGAATCGAAGAAGAAGGGATCGTCGAACAGGCCAGCGCGCACGATGATGCCGTCCTGCTGCAAATCGGTCTCGACCGGCCCCTGAATGGTCACATTGCCGGGCAGGCCGGTCACCTGCACGCCCGGCTTGTTGCCGTCGAAGCCGAAGCGGATCTGGATCGGGAATTCCGTCGTCCCGGCATTGCCGTCGTTGGAGACGTGCAGGGTGTAGAGCACGTCGCGGTCATAGGGCGCCGGCAGATTGGTCGCCGCCGGCCCGCCGAAAGTGACGGCAAAGACGATATTGTCGGCGTCGAAGAAGGCATAGACGTCGGCCAGGTCGGCAGCGATATCGGGGCGCGGATCGACCGCCGGGTCGGTGCGGGCGGGCGGATCGAGATGGTCGGCGGCCGGCGCTCCCATCGTCGCCAGCAATAGCGCTCCCGAGGCCAATGCCGCCAGCGGCAGGCCTGCGACCAGAGTTCGCTTCCACGCCACCATGCCGGTCCCCTGAGTCGTTACCCGGCAAGCATATGCGGGTTCTCGCAAAAAAGAAGAGCGTTAACCCAACGGCTTCGCCCAGTGTCGTGCGACAAGAAGCGGGATTCCCACGACGTGAAGGCGATGAACAACGGCAATCCCGCGCTGCTCCAAATCCCTCGCGCAATTCACCGGCCTTCATTCGGCCAAGTTCAGCCCGGGCCACTCCTAAAGTAACCGGTAAGTTCAGTAACTCGTCACACGTCCGAAACGATTAATTGGTTAACAGACAAGGTCGCATTCCTGTCAGACGCATACTTGACTTAATTCGGCTTTGACATGAACCTCTCCGCACCGCGACTCACCTCACAGGGAGCTTTATTATGCTCGAACCTGAAAAGAACGCGCGCGCAGAGCTCGTTTCACTGAGCAGACTGCCTAAAATCGTCGACGAAGCGATTTCCGGGGCTCACGAGCGCCTTGGTCGCAACGACCTCATCGAGGGTCCCTTGATCAAGAAGTGGGAGATCATCGGCAAACGCGCACCCGATCTCGAAATCGCGCAACGCTTTGCCGACGAAGTCACCCAGAATGCGGCCCGCATCGGCCTTCGCGCGGAGCCGGCCGTGCTGCAGATCGGCAAATTGATCATCTGCGGCTTCATCGAGCCGCCGAACATCCCGCTCGAACGCCAGTTCTGACCGGAGCCCTTCCGGTGGCAAAGCGGGCGGAGGTGCTGCGCTGCCCAAGCGCGCAGCCGGACATGGAGGATGCGCGGGTCTTCGGCGTGATCGCGGGAACGCCGGATTCGCCGCGTGTCGCCTATTTGAAGCGCAGTGCCGTCGTCGACGAGGCGATGCTCGCCAAACTGGACGGCATCGATCCAACCCACGTCTTCCGCTTCAGCGCGAAGTGCGAGGAGCATCGCTGCGCCCATTTCGCCAATGGCTGCTGCAGCCTGGGGCAAAGGATCGCCGAGCGGCTGGACCCGGTGGTCGCCGAATTGCCGTCCTGCCAGCTCCGCGCCGACTGCCGCTGGTATGCGGAAGCCGGCGGCGCGGCCTGCCTGCGCTGCCCGCAGATCACCACCCTGGTGCCGGCCGACAGCGGTGCCGTGAGCGACGTAGCGCTGCCGGACTGACGGCTCCCCGCCGCGGGCTCCCGCCCCATCGCCGTGCCATGGCGTGGAGCGATGCCGTGCGCCTTGCGGCGCCGCGCCAAGCCCCGCAAAGCGGGCCGCGACGCGCCGCGACGCAAGGAGGAAAAGGTGAAGGCGACCATCTGGCACAATCCGCGCTGCTCCAAATCGCGCCAAGCGCTGGCCTTGCTGCAGGATTCGGGCGCGGAGGTCACCGTGTTCGAATATCTGAAAGAGAAGCTGTCGCCCGAAGCGTTGCGGCAGATCTTCGCACGCGCCGGAATCACCCCGCGCCAGGGCATGCGCGGCGGGGAGCCGGGTGCGGCGGCGTTGAAGCACGCCAGCGACGAGCAGATCGTCGAGGCTATGGTGCTGGACCCGATCCTGATCGAACGGCCGCTGGTGATGACTGAGAAGGGCGCGGTACTTGGCCGCCCGCCGGAGCTGGTGCGCGAGATCCTTTAGGCGGCCGCGTCCCACCCCGATTTCCGTCACCCTGACCTTGCTTCAGGGTCCATTTCGCGTCCCACAGGCCGCTCGAGACTGGATGCTGAAACAGGTTCAGCCTGACCGTGGAAATGGCTAACCGTCCACGCAATGTCCGCGATCGACCCTGACCTGCTCCTGCGCGGCTATGCGATCGGCGTCTTTCCGATGTCCGACGGGCGCGACGCGCGGAACGTCTTCTGGGTCGAGCCCAAGCGACGCGCGATCCTGCCGCTGGACGGCTTCCGCCTCTCGCGCTCGCTCCGCAAGACGCTCCGCTCCGGCCGTTTCACCGTCACCCGCGACCGCGCCTTCGCTGAAGTGGTCGCGCATTGCGCAGAGCGGCCGGAGACCTGGATCAATCCGGCGATCGAGCTGAGCTACCAGGATCTGCACGCGCGCGGCCACGCCCATTCGGTCGAGATCTGGCAGGACGGCACGCTGGTCGGCGGCCTCTATGGCGTCAGGCTCGGCGGCGCCTTCTTTGGCGAAAGCATGTTCTCCACCGCGACCGACGCGTCGAAGGTCGCCTTGGCCTGGCTGGTGGCGCGGCTCAGGGTCGGCGGCTTCAGCCTGCTCGATTGCCAGTTCATGACCGATCACCTCGCCAGCCTGGGTGCGGTGGAGATCAGCCAGAAAGCCTATCTGGAGCTGTTGTCCGCGGCGCTGGACGGCCTGGACGGCGCGCTCTCATTGCCGGCCGGGCGGCGCGGCGCGGGCGGCGGCGTCGAGGCTGCGGGCGCCTCGGCCTTGGGC
>JAFAEG010000039.1 GCA_023424095.1 Pseudomonadota bacterium
CCCCTCCACCATCCGTCGGATGGTCCCCCTCCCCTCGAAAACGAGGGGAGGACTAGAACCTATCGCGCCGCCGCCTGGCCGCCGCTCTGGGGCCGACGGGCCTGGGCCATCGCCTGGCCGGCCTGCAGGAAAGGCAGCGGGTTCACTGCGCGGCCGTCGATGCGGACCTCATAATGGAGGTGCGGACCGGTCGAGCGGCCGGTCGAGCCCATCAGGCCGATCAGCTGGCCGCGGCGGACGCGCTCGCCGTTCGAGACCATGATGCGCGACAGGTGGCCGTAGCGGGTGGCGATGCCGGCGCCGTGGCCGAGTTCGATGAAATTGCCGTAGCCGCCGCGGACGCCGGCGAAGCTGACATTCGCGTCAGCCGCGGCGTAGATCGGGGTGCCGGTGGGGCCGGCGAGATCGATGCCGGCATGCATCGCGGCGCGGCCGCGGAAGGGGTCGGAACGGGTGCCGAACCCGCTGGTAAAGCGGGCGAGGTTGACCGGGATCGGCAGGGCCGACGGGATCGAGGCGACGCCCGCCTCAAGCTGCTCGAGCTGACGCCAGCTGGCAAAAAGCTGGGCGAAGCGCGGATCGACATCGTCGTCGGTGGCATCCGGCCCGCCGACGCCGCCGAAGCGTGAATTCATCAGCCGGTCCGGATCGAGGCCGAGCCGGCGCACCGCCGACTTCGTCGCGTTCAGCCGCTCGCGATTTTCCTGATGCGCCTGCGCGGCCAGCATCAATTGCGCGCCGTCGACTTCGGAATAGGTTTCGTTGAGCTCGTGGTCCGCGTCAGTCGCGGGCTCAGCGGCGGATGCGGGCAGCATGCGCGCAAGGTCCTCGGCGCTGGCATCGCCCGACATCATCTGCGCGAGGAAAGCCTGGCGCTGCTCGAGCAGATCGGCGCGCTCGTTGGCGGCGGTGCGGATCTGGGCGACGTCCTGCTCCATCTCGGCGACCCGCGCCTGCATGGAGGCGACATCGTTGTTGAACGAGGCGGCATATTGCACGGTCGCATAGCCCGACCAGCCGAGCAGGGACGCGGCGACGCCGGTCGCGGCGACCTGCAGCTTGGTGCCGATGCTGAAACGGCGCAGGCTGCGGCCGTCGTGGAGGAAAATCTCGCGGGGTTTAAAGGCATTCCGGAACCGCTGGGCCAGGCCAGGGTTCTTACGTTGCTGAAGCTCGTTCATTCCGTTCCTCGGAAAATTGCTCTGCCCCCGTGCGGTGTGGGCCTCTTCCAACGGCAGCATGCGAGCGCGGATCGTGCCCGCTGGCGATGCTCTTAAGCCGGTCGGATGGTGCCCACCCCGAAACTGGGCAGAAATTGGGCGACGAGCCCTTTATTCCGCAACCCCAAGGTAGAAATCGCGGGGCAGACCGGCCTCACCGCGCGCTGAATCGTTGAACGGCGGCTTAACGACACCCCGGAAATGGCGGCGAACCAAGGTTTTCCAGGTCTCGGCAGGCGGCAGCAAAAGTGATTCGCATCCGTACAAAAACCACCGGACTCCCGCCCCGACGTGGCGGATCTCGTCGCGATAGATGCGCATGAGGATCGCGGCCGAGCGCGCGTCCCCGGCCCGCTCCAGCGCCGCCACCGTCGCCGGAGTCACGTCCAGCCCGCGCGCCTCGAGCACGGTCGGCACCACCGCCAGCCGCGCCAACGGGTCCTGCGCAGTCGCCTCCGCGGCCTCCCACAGGCCCGCATGCGCCGGCAGGTCGCCATAAGCCGCGCCGAGCGCCTTCAGCCGCCGGTCGAGCAAGGCGAAATGCATCGCCTCGTCGGCGCCGACGCCGATCCAGTCATCGACGAATTCGCGCGGAAAGCCCGCGCCGAACCGGCCGATCAGGTCGAAGGCCAGGTCGATCGCCGAATATTCGATATGGGCGAGCGCGTGCAGCAATGCGATGCGGCTGCGTTCCGAGCCCGCTTTGCCGCGCTTCTTCATGCGCGACGGCGGCAGCAATTCGGGCCGATCGGGACGCGCGGGCGCGTCCGGCATCATGGTATCGAACGCATGCGCCAGCTCGCCCCGGCGCCAGGCCCGAGCGACTTCGCGCGCCGCCTTCACCTTGGCCGCCGGCGCGGCGCTCGAAAGCACCGTCCGGCAGGCCTCGGCTATGCTTGTCACCAGATGCGCGCCCTCTCCTCGGGCGGGATGTAGAGCGGGTCACCCGGCTGGATGTTGAACGCCTCATACCAGGCGTCGATATTGCGCAGCGGCGCGAAGGCGCGGATCTGGCCGGGCGAGTGCGGGCCGTTGACGATCTGCTGGCGAAGCGCGTCGTCGCGCCACAGGGTCCGCCACACCTGCGCCCAGGCCATGAAGAAGCGCTGGTCGCCGGTGAAGCCGTCGATCACCGGTGCCGGTTGGCCGTTCAGCGAGGCGAGATAGGCGTCGCGCGCGACCAGGAGGCCGCCCAGATCGCCGATATTCTCGCCCATCGAGACCCGGCCATTGATGTGCATGCCGGGCAAGGGCGGGAAGCTGTAGCTTTCATATTGCGCGCCCAGGCGAGCCGCCTGCACTTCGAAGGCGGCGGCGTCTTCGGCCGTCCACCAGTCGCGAAGCATGCCCTGGCCGTCCGACTTGCGGCCCTGATCGTCGAAACCGTGAGTGATTTCGTGGCCGATCACGCCGCCGATCGCGCCGTAATTGACCGCCGCATCAGCCTGCGGATCGAAGAAAGGCGGCTGCAGGATCGCCGCCGGGAAGACGATCTCGTTCTTCACCGACGAATAATAAGCGTTCACCGTCTGCGGGGTCATGCCCCATTCCGCGCGGTCGATCGGCCGGCCGATGCGGGCGCGGTCGAAATCCCATTCGAAGGCGCGCGAGCGGGTGGCATTGCCGAACAGATCGCCATTGACGACCTGCAGCCCGGAATAGTCGCGCCATTCCTCGGGATGGCCGATCTTGACCGTGAAGGTCTCCAGCTTGGCCAGCGCCTCGGCCTTGGTCGCGGCGCTCATCCAGGACAAATTCTCGATCCGGCGGCGCATGGCGACGCGCAGATTGGCGACCAGAGCGGCCATCTGCGTGCGCGATTCCTCCGGGAAATAGAGCGCGACATAATCGCGGCCGATCGCCTCGCCCATCGCCCCTTCCGCGAAGGAGATGCCGCGCTTCCAGCGCTCGCGCTGCTCGGGCTGGCCCTGCAGGAAACGGGAGCGGAAATCGAATTGCGCATCGGCAAAGCGGCGCGACAGCAGGGGCGCCGAACGATCGATCGTGTGGAAGGCCTGCCAGGCGCGCAGGGTCGCCAGGTCGGTCTCCGCGAAGATCTGCGCGAGCAGCGGGAAAGCGGTGTTCTGGCGAAGCACGGCGCGGTCGGCATGCTCGATGCCGGCGGCGCGGAAATAAGCAGCCCAGGGGAAGCCCGGCGCGTCGCGCTGAAGCTCGGCCAGGGTCATCGGATTGTAGGTGCGGTCACGGTCGCGGCTTTGCGCGCGGGTCCAGTGCGCCTCGGCAATCCGGGTTTCCAGCGCGACGATCGCGTCGGCTGCGGCCTCGGCATTCTCCCAGCCGCCCAACGTCAGCATCTGCGCGACATAGGCGCGGTAGCGGGTCTTCTGCGCCGCGAAGCGCTCGTCGCGATAGAATTCGCGATCCGACAGGCCGAGGCCCGACTGGCTCATGTAGAGCGCGTAGCGATCCGGGTTGCGCTGGTCGTCGCCGACGCCGGCGCCGAAGAAGGACGCGCCGGGACGCGAATTGGCGCGGCCCATCGCCTCGGCCATCTGCTCGCGCGTCTGGATCGCGCGGATCGCGGTCAGCAGGGGCTGGAGCGGCTGCGCGTCGAGCCGCTCGACCGCCGCTTCGTCCATGAAGCTGCGATAGAGCGCGGCGATCTTGGCCTGGTCGCCGTCGGTCGCCGGGTTGCCGAGCCGGTAGCCTTCGACCAGCTGGCGCACCCGCGCCTCGCTCAGGTCGCGCAGGATCGCGAAGCCGCCATAGCTGGAACGGTCGGCCGGGATCTGCGTCGCCCGCGCCCAGCCGCCATTCACATAGCCGAAGAAATCGGCGCCGGGGCGAACGGTGCGGTCCATGCCGGCCGTGTCGATGCCCCACGTGCCCATGCGCGACGCCGCCACCGGCGCGCTGCTGCCGGCGCCGTCGGCCGGCTGGAACAGGAAGGTCATCGTGCAGGCTTCATCGATGCAGGCGTCGCGGTCATGCGCCGCGCCGGGCGCTGCAAAAGCGAGGGCGGCAACGCCGGCCGCCAGAACGAATTTGGTTTTCAAGGTGACAGTCTCCGCTCGAGATGTTCGTGGGTGCCCACCGCAACCGTAAGCAGACGAACGGGTTCAGGCCAGCCCGAACTGACCTCAGTGCGGCTCCGGGTCCGACTTGCCACCTTCCAAAGCGGTGCGGATTTCCGCCTGATCGGCGCTCACCGGATAGTGCATGTAGCGCGTCACCCGGCTTTCCTCCGGCATGCTTTCGGGCACCAGCAGGTCCTCTGCCGCCGGGCGAGACGCCTCCTCCCAGCGCGGTGCGATGGTCGGGTCGGCATAAGGGGTGAGCGCCACGTCGGCGCGGGTGACGCGGCCGTCGGTCAGCGCCGGCGGGCAGTCCGCGCCGCAATCAACGCTGCGCGCCGCATAGCCTTCTTCCCAGCCGGAAGCGGCGGCATAGGCATTGGCCTGGCCGGGCCGCGCGCCCTGCGTCACGTCGCGCGCCGGGGCCGCCGCGCCCTCGAAATAGAGCGGGTCGATCTGCGCCACCGCGGCCTCGCCAAGCTGATACCCGCCCGCGACCGCGACGAGGGTCATGACGACCAGCACCGGCAGGGTTGAGTATCGCGACTTCATCGACTCACTCGTCAATTCGTGGCTTCGTCCACATTAACCGGTCGGCCCTCGTCAGGGCAATTCCCGCGCCGCCGCCAGCACCGCCTCGGCGTGGCCGGCCACCTTCACCTTGCGCCACACTTTCTCGATCACGCCCTCGCGGTTGATCAGGAAGGTGGCGCGTTCGATGCCCATATATTTGCGGCCGTACATATTCTTCTCGACCCACACTCCGAACGCCTCGCAGGCGCTGCCGTCCGCGTCGGTCAGCAGCCGGACCTTCAAATCATATTTCTCGGTGAACTTGGCGTGGCTCTTCGCACTGTCCTTGGAAATGCCGATCACCCAGGCGCCGGCCGCCTCGAAGTCATGGGCCAAAGCGGTAAAGTCCTGCGCCTCGCGGGTGCAGCCGCTGGTATCGTCCTTGGGGTAAAAATAGACCACGAGGTTCTGGCCCATGAAGTCGCTCAGCCGCACGTCGGCGCCGTCCGGGCCGGTCAGCGTGACCAACGGGGCCGGATCCTTCTCGCTCAGCATTTCGCGCTCACTCCTCAGTCGGCGACGGCGCGCCAGGCCCGGGCCACGTTCTGCCGCGCCGCCTCGTGCGCAGCAAGCAAGGCGTCCCAATCCGGCATGCCGCAGGCCGTTGCGACCAGAAAGCGCGAAGCGGCCGGAGGCTCCATGGAATCTGGCGAAACCAGGCGCATCGTCACCAGCATGCGGGTGAGCAAAGCGTGCGCCTCCACCAATTCGGTCGGGACCAGGCCGGCCGCCACCAGCTGCGCGATCGCCTGATCCAGCCGCGGCGTCAGCGCGACATTATGGCCGAGCTGCAGCGTCTGGACGAGGAATTCCAGATCAACGAGGCCGCCCGGCCCAAGCTTGATGTCGAACGGGCCGGAGGCCGGCTTGTGGCGCGCAATCTCCGCCCGCATCTTCGCCGCGTCCGCCGCCACCGCGGCCGGATCGCGCGGGCGGGCGAGAATGTCCGCAAGCAAGGCCTCCACTTCGCCGCGCGCATCCTGCGGCCCGAACACCGGCCGCGCCCGGGTCAGCGCCATATGTTCGAAGGTCCAGGCGGACTGGCCCTGATAATCGCCGAAACTGTCGATCGAGACCGCAAGCAGGCCGTCGCCGCCGGAGGGGCGCAGGCGCAGGTCCACGTCGTAAAGCGGTCCCGCAGCCGTCGGCACGCTCAGCGCGGCGGTGACGCGCGGCGCGAGGCGGTTGAAATAATCGGTCGCGCGCAGGCTCTTCTCACCATCGGAAACCGCCTCATGGCTGCCGCTGAACAGATAGACGAGGTCGAGGTCGGAGGCGTGGGTCAGTTCGCCGCCGCCCAGCCGGCCGAGGCCGAGGATCACCAGTTCGCAGCCCGGCACCCGGCCATGCTTGCGCGCGAATTCCGCCACCGCGGCGCGCGCCAGCACTTCGACCGCCGCCTCCGCGACCCGGGCATAGCCATGCGCGACGTCGAGCGGATCGGCCTTGCCCAGCACGATCTGCGCGCCCAGCGCGAAGCGCGCGCCGTTCACCCGCGCCCGCACCCGGTCGAGCAGCAATTGATAATCCTCGTCCGGCCGCTCGGCCCGCGCGAAATCGGCGGTCAGCACCGCCACCTCGCGCGCCGGCTCGAACGCGCTCGCGTCGATCAGCCCGTCGAGCAATTCCGGCCGGCGGCCCAATTGCTCGGCCAGAGCCGGGGCGTGGCTCAAAATGTCGGCCAGATGCTGCGCCAAGGCCGGCCGCGCCTCCAGCAGGCGGAACAGATTCACTCCGCTCGGCAGCCGCTCGACCAATTGGTCGAAGCGGTTGACCGCGCGCACCGGGTCCGGCGCCTGGCCGAAGGCGGTGAGCAGGCCGGGCAGCATCGCCTCGAACGCCCGCCGCGCCGCCGCGGTCCTGAGCGCCCTCGCCTTGCCGCTGCGCCAGCTTTCGATGCGGGCGAGCACCGGCGCAGGCTCGGCGAAACCCAATGCGCTGAGCCGCCCGGCCAGCGCCTCCTGCCCTTTCGGCAGGCTTTCCGCCGCGTCCTGCGGGGCCAGCCCGTCATACGCCTCGCCGATCCGCGTCACGACCGGCTCGAGCAACGCCAGCAAAGCCGCGCCGTCCGCCAGCCCGTGCAGGCCCGCGACCCCGTCCAGCGCCTCGAGTTCCTCGGGCAGGCGGTGGGTCTGGCGGTCGTCGACCATCTGCAGCCGATGCTCGATCGTGCGCAGCAGGCGATAGCCGTCGGCCAGCGCGGCGGCCTGCTCGGCCGGGATGTGGCCGCTGGCGGCCAGCGCCGCCAGCGCCTCCAGCGTCGAGGGACTGCGCAAAGTCGGTTCGCGCCCGCCATGGATCAACTGATGGACCTGGCTGAAGAATTCGACCTCGCGAATGCCGCCCCGGCCCCGCTTCAGGTCGAAGCCCGGGCCGAAGAGCTGGCCGCGGACATGATGGTCCCGGATCTGCCCCGACACCGCATGGATTTCCCCGATCGCACCGAAATCCAGGCTCCGACGCCAGATGAAGGGATGGATGGCGTCGAGGAAATAGCGGCCCACCGCCGCGTCCCCGGCCGCATAACGGGCGCGGATGAAGGCCGCCCGCTCCCACGGCAGAGCGGAGGATTCATAATGGCCGATCGCCGCATCCACCGGCAAAGTGATCGGCGTCACCTCGCTTGCCGGCCGCAGGCGCAGGTCGACCCGAAAGACGAAGCCGTCCTCGGTCCGCCGCTGCAGCAAAGCGACGACGCGCTGGCCGATCCGCACCGCCGCCTCGCCCGGCTCCTCCCGCGCGCGGCGCGGCAAGGTGGCCGGATCGAACAGGAAAATGGGGTCGATGTCGGAAGAATAATTGAGCTCGCGCCCGCCCTGCTTGCCGAGCGCGATGGCGGTGAAGCCTTGGGCATCCGCCTCCGGATAGCGTTCGGCGATGGCCGTCGCGATCGCCGTCTCAAGCGCGCGGTCGGCCAGATCGGACAATTCGGCCGTCACCCGCTCGAGCGGGAAGATCCCCGCCAGATCACCGATCGCCAGCGCCAGCGCATAGCCGGCCCGTTCCCGGCGCAGCGCCACCTCGACGTCCGGCCCCTGCGCCTCCGCCCGCGCCAGCCGCAGCGCGCCCTCGAAATCGCCGGCCAGCACCGCGTCCACCACCGGCCCGCCGCGCTCGAGCAAGGCGCGCAGGAACGGCGAATAAAGCCGCGCCCGCGCGATCGCGTCGGCAATGTCCGCCGGCTCAATTGTGGTCATTACGACACATCATCGGACCGTGAGTCATTGGAGACGCGTCATGATTGCAACCGGAAAAACTAATGAGCGTTAGGGTCGCGTGGAAAAGCTCAACGATCACCGCGATTTGACCCCAGCCCGCCAGCGAAATTTCGTCAAGGTCGCGCCGCCGACCGTCCATGCCGGGCTGGGCAATGCGCTTCGTGAGGCGTTTCAGATGGATGGCGACACGCGCTCGTTGCGCGGCTTCGAGGATCTGCTGGGCCGCATGGATCGCGCCTGACCGCTCCGGCAGGCGCCTTAGTCCTCACGCCTGATCGTCTTCCTCTTCACTCTCGTCCGGCGCCGGAATCCGGTCGCGGCTCAACCGTTCGACATCGCCCATGATGCTTTGCAGCGGCGTCTGGTTGTGATTGTCATGCTCGCGCCGCGACGGCAATTTGCCGTTGCTCATCAATTCTTCCAGCGCGACCCGCCCGCGCGCCACCCGGCTCTTGATCGTGCCCACGGCGCAGCCGCAAATCTCCGCCGCTTCTTCATAAGCGAAGCCGCCGGCGCCGACGAGGATCAGGGCCTCGCGCTGCGGCTGCGGCAAATGCATCAGCGCCCGCTGCATGTCGGCGAGTTCGACATGCTTATCCTGCCCGGCCGGCGCCGCGAGGATCTTCGCCGCGGTCAGTTCGTCCCACTCGCCCTTGAAGCGCGCTCGGCGCATCTGGCTGAGGAACAGGTTCCTGAGGATGATGAAGGTCCAGGCGCGCATGTTGGTGCCGGCCTGGAAGCGCTTGCGCGCCGCCCAGGCCTTCAACAAAGTTTCCTGCACCAGATCGTCGGCGAGGTCGCGGCTGCCCGAAAGCGAGCGACCGAAGGCGCGCAGGTGAGGGATGACCTGCCCGAGCTGCACCTTGAATTCATCGTCTGGCAGTGGCGCCCATTCGACCTGCTCGGTCATCGCCCCTGCCGGCTTCACGTCCGTCATCAAATCATGCCCCCGCGAAGCACGCTGTTTATATAGGAAAAATGGCGTCCCGGGACCCCGGAATTCCGTCAGGTGGCTAGGCTCTCATATAGATGATGAGGATGGCGACGAACGCCACCAGCACCAGCAAGAGACCGAAGACCAAGACGTAGCGCGTGACGTGCGGCGTGGTGCCCGCCCGTGCTTCGGTCTTGCTGAGATGCTCAGGCGAATCGTCCATGAGGAGCGGGTCCTGTCAAAGTTCCAATCGTTTCACCCGCAACGCACCCCGCCGCCCGCCGGTTCCGTCATTTCGTTCGTGCGGCGGCACCGGCCCTCACCCCCACCCTCCCATTCCAGGATATGCTCTTGGGAGGCGGGTGGGGTGAGGGCCGAGTCAGATCGGCTTCGGCGGGATAATCCTATGCCGGCAGGGTCGCCGTATCGAAGAACAGCGCCTGGGCGATCGCCGCCTTCACGGTCGAACGCTGGAACGGCTTGGTGATCAGGAAGGTCGGCTCCGGCCGCTCCCCGGTCAGCAGGCGCTCCGGGAAGGCGGTGATAAAGATCACCGGCACTTCGAACTCGGCCAGAATGTCCTTTACCGCGTCGATCCCCGAACTGTCGTCGGCGAGCTGGATGTCGGCCAGCACCAGTCCCGGCCGCTTGGCCAGCGCCTGCTCGACCGCCTCGTCGCGGGTGACGGCCACGCCGACAACGTCATGGCCCAAATCGCGCACGATCGTCTCGATATCCATCGCGATGATCGGCTCGTCCTCGATGATCAGCACGTCGGCGCGGGTCTGCCGCTCGATTTCCTCGATCGCCTCGTTGACCAGCGCGTCGACCTCTTCGCCGCTGGCGCCGATCAGATAACCGGCATCTTCCGGCGTGAAGCCTTCCATCGCGGTCAGCAACAAGGCCTGACGCGACAGCGGCGTGATCTGGGACAGGCGGGCCTGGGCGATCGTCTCATGGCCGCCGCTCGTGTCGGTGTGGCCCGGCTCCTCCTCGATATTGGCGGAGGACCAGATGGCGTGGAAGGTACGGTACAGGCCAAGCCGCGGATCGACGTCGCGCGGGAAGGATTCCGGCGCGGCGACGATCGCCTCCAGCGCAGCGCGGACGAACGCATCGCCATGCGCCTGCGAGCCGGTCAAGGCGCGCGCATAACGGCGCAGAAAGGGAAGGTGAGGCGCGATTTCCTGGCCAAGCGACATCCGTAACGACTCCTCAAATTCGATCGGGACCGCGCTAGTGTCGGCACCCCCCGGTAGCAAGCGCGCAAACGAGCGTTCACGCGAGCACGCACAAGCGCGCAGACTCAGTGGAACCATCCGCAGAGTTTTTTGTTTCAATGGCCACGCGAGCCGATTAGGTCCGGGCACGAATTTCGTCGCAAGCCCGGGCTTGCAGCAGACGTAAATGGATCTTCGACAGCGGTCGGCCAGTCAGGGTGGGGTGGACCTTTGCATTTTACAGATGAGCCGAACCGCGAAAATCGGCGCAAGACAGAGAGTGAAAAGACGGTGACCGATGGTGGGACTGCGCGTCCGCGCACGCGGCCGAAGCAGCCCAGCGACGTCGGCAACGCCCTGAAGACCGTCTATCAGCGCACGATCGACGAAGAGATTCCGCCGGAAATGCTGGATCTGCTCGGCAAGCTCGGCTGACGATCGTCCAGCCCGCCCCGCCGAACGCAGACGTGCAACCCACTGATCAAGGCAATCTAGCAAGACCAAGGCTGGGCTGGTTCGCTTCGCTGACAACCGGCCCGCGCATGGTCCTGATCCTCGGCCTGGCGCTGCTGCCGCTCGGCATCGTCGCCATTTTCAGCAGCGTGAACGCAGCCCGCACACAGCGCGCCAATGACGTGCTCGAGGCGCAGGCGGTGCTCGCTCTGGCCACCCAAAGGCTGAACGCCGCCATCACCCGCGCCAGCGTGACCATCCGCGTCGCCAGCGGCTCGATCTCCAGCACCGATCCGATCGCCGCGCAAAGCGCCTGCCAGCGCGCCGCCGAGCAATTGAGCGACGAGCATGGCGTCCAGATCGGCTTCGCGCTCTATGCGCCGGGCAAGCGCCTGGTCTGCAGCACCACCGGTTTCCAGCCGACGACCTTGCCTTTGCTGCCGCCCAACGGGTTGCTGAGCGCGGTGACGATCGACGGCGCCCGGGACGAATTGCGCTTCCTGCTGTTCGATTCCAGCGGGTCGGCGCAGGGCGAAGTGCTGATGTCGCCCGAATTGCTGCGGATGCTGGCGCGGCCGAGCGACACGACGATCCCGTACCAGCTCGACCTGATCGGCAACGGCCAGACCGTCAGCCTTTACGACCAATTTGCCGAAGGGCCGTTCACCCGCGAAGTCTCGCTGTCGAGCAATCTGATGAGCGACCGGCTCGAATTGCGGCTCCACGCCGCCGCCGCCGCGCTGACCACCTTCGACATGGTGATGATCCTGCTGCCGGTCTTGCTATGGCTGGTCGCGGCGATTATCGGCTGGCTGACCGTCGACCGCCTGCTGCTTCGCCCGCTCGGCGCGATGCGCAAGGCGATCACCGCCTACCAGCCGGGCGAAGCCGGTTTCGAGTTCCCCAATTTGCGCAACCCGACCCCGGAAATCTCCGACCTCGGCAACGCCTTCGACCAGGTCACCCGCACCGTCGCCCAGCACGAGGCGGATCTTGAGGCCGGGATCGAGCGCCAGACCAAGTTGGTCCGCGAGGTCCATCACCGGGTGAAAAACAACCTGCAGGTCGTCGCCTCTTTGCTAAATATCCATTCGCGCGGGTCGGACAGCGAGGAAGCGGCGGCGGCCTATGCCTCGATCCAGCGCCGGGTCGATGCGCTCGCCGTCGTCCACCGCAACCATTATGCGGAGCTGGAACACACGCCGGGTGTGCCGCTGCGCGCGCTCATCTCGGAGCTGGGCGCCAGCCTGCGCGCCTCCGCGCCGGCCGGCGCCAGCAAGTTCCAGATCCGAATGGCGCTCGAACCGGTTTACGCGACCCAGGACACCGCCGTCGCGGTCGCCTTCCTGATCACCGAGGCGGTCGAATTCGCCATGTTGTGCGGCGGCGACCTGGTCTCGATCGCGCTCGAAACCGAGGAACCGGAGCGCGCGCGCCTGACGATCGAAACCGGCGTGCTCCAGCCGGACGCGGAATGCGGCCCGGCGGTGCGCGAGCGGTTCGAGCGGATCATGGCCGGTCTGGCGCGCCAGCTGCGTTCCACCCCCGACCGCAATCTCGACGAAGGCCGCTTCAGCCTCGCCATCGCGATCATCGGCCCGGAGGAAATCCCGGCGCCCTAAGTCGTCCGGTCGTCGGGCGACTTCCCACCGCTTTGCTCGGGCCGACCCGCGCTTTCCTTGCGCGCGCGCTCGAGGTCGCCGGCATCCGCGCCGTGCGGGTCAAGCCGCTTGCCGGCGCGGGTGCCGTCCTGATGGACTCCGTCAGTATCGGAATGGGGCGGGGTTTCGGGCGGTTTGCTCATCGCTCGGGCTCCTGATTGCGGATGCTTCAACCGGTCAGCCGCGCGCGGGTTGCCTTGCGGCCACAACCCAAGTGGAAAAAACTGAAAAAAAATTGCGTGGCCCCGGAACCGTAGAGAGGGCGGCCCGTTGTGCAGTTCGGACAGCGAACTTTTGCCCCCCCGCTCTCGCTGTCCAGAACCATGAGCCCGGCCGCGCCAACCCTCCCCCCCCCGGTAGCGCCGCCGGGCTCAATTTTCTCTCCCAAAGCCCAGCCAGGAACACGCTTCGCCGCAGCGGGCTGCGCTTCGTCGCGCGGCGCGGAACCACATTGCGAGTCTGGCATTTCAGCGTTCAATCGGCGCGCCGTCGCGCGCCGCGCTTCAGGAGCTCGACCATGATCCGCAAGTTTCTCGCCATGTTTGTCGTCAGCGGCAGCCTGGCGCTCGCCGGCTGCAACACGATCGAGGGTGCGGGCCGCGACATCCAGTCGGTCGGCGAGACCGTGGCGGACGCCGCCGACTGATCTTCTCTCTCATCCCCCAACGACTGGCGCCGCTCCCTCCCCTGGGCTGGCGCCTTTTTTTCGGCCTCAGGCCTGCGCTGCCTTCTTCTCGCGGCGGCGGCGGGTGATGCGAATGCCGATCAGGGCGATTTCGTAAAGCATGACCAGCGGGATCGCGAGCAGCAGCTGCGAGACCACGTCCGGCGGGGTGAGCACCGCGGCGACGATGAAGGCTGCGACGATCGCGTAGCGCCTTCCCTTCTGCAATTGCTCGAGCTTCACCAGTCCCGCCCGCTCGATCAGCATCAGCAGCACCGGAAGCAGGAAGGAGACGCCGAAGCCGAACAGGAACTTGGTGATGAAGTCGAGGTAAAGCCCGACCGCCGGCAGAGCCTCCTGCGTCACCCCGCCCAGATTGCCCTCGAAGCCCAGCAGGAAGTGCAAAGCCACCGGGATCGCGAAGAAATAGGCCAGGCACGCGCCGAGCGCGAAGAGCACCGGCGTCGCCAGCAGGAAGGGCAGGAAGGCGCGCTTCTCCTGCTTGTACAGGCCAGGCGCGATGAACAGCCAGAGCTGCACCGCCAGCACCGGGAAGGAGATCATCAGGGCCGCGAAGAAGGCCAGTTTCACCCGCGTGAAAAAGGCCTCCATCACGCCGGTGAAGATCATCCGGTCATGCCCAGCCTCCAGCAGGGGCTGGACCAGCACGGTGAAGATCTGGTCGACGAAGGCGAAGGCGACGCCGAACGACACGATCAGCGCGAGCCCCGACCAGATCAGCCGTTTGCGCAGCTCGATCAGATGATCGAGCAGGGGCGCGCGGCTCGCGTCAAGATTGTCGGTCGCGGGATCCTGGGCCTTGCTCACGCCTCATCCCCCGCGCGGGGCGCCGGATAAGAAGGCGCGATGGGCTTCGGCGCGGCCGGCCGGCGCTTCTTCGCCATCAGTGTCGGCTTCGGCAGAACGGCCGGGGATTTGGCGAGGTTGGGCGGGGTGACCTCCCCTTTGTCCAGCGACACCGGCGCGACCGGCTCCGGCAGGCCCCAGTCGCTGTCGGCCGGCGCCATCGGGTGCGCCTTCATGATCGCTTCATTCTGCTCGCGCCACTTCTGCTCGAGCTCGGCAATCTCGCTGTCGCGGACCATCTGGTCGACGCCGGAGCGGAACTGGTTGGCCATGCCGCGCGCCTTGCCGACCCATTTGCCGACGGTGCGCATCACGCGCGGCAATTCCTTCGGCCCGATCACCACGACCGCGACCAGCAGGATGATGAAGAATTCGTTGGAATCGACCCCGAACATCAGGCGCCTTTAACCCAAACGCGTAAATCCGTCATTGCGAGGAGCGCGGCGGCGACGCCGCACGATGGACTGCGCTCCGCTCGCAATGGCGGCCGGGGCGGCGTTACGCCTTGTCGCGATCGACGGCGGAGGCGGCGCGCTCCTCGGCGGAACGCTCGTCCGTGATCCGCGCCTTCGGCTTGGCCGCGGCGGCGGGGGCGTCGTCATCGTCGTCGGCCATGCCCTTCTTGAAGCTCTTCAGGCCCTTGCCGAGATCGCCCATCACGCCGGAAATCCTGCCCGCCCCGAACAGCAAGACGACAACCAGCAGCACGATCAGCCAGTGCCAAATGCTATGCATACCCATGAGACTGTCTCCAATGCCGCCCGCCCGGGCGGTAGATCGCTTGGACGCTACCTAAGCGCGTTCCGTGTCACTTTCCAGTTCGGATGCTTCCAGACCCAGGCTGGCCTGTTCCAGTGCCAGGTCGACCGGATCGAGCAGGCCGGCGGCCTTCAGATCGTCGATCCCGGGCAGGTCGCGGCGGCTGGCCAGCCCGAAATGGCTGAGGAAAGCGGCGGTGGTGGCAAAGGTCAGCGGCCGCCCCGGCGCCTCGCGCCTTCCCGCCGGCCGCACCCAGCCGGCCTCCAGCAGAACGTCCAAAGTGCCCTTCGCCACCTGCACGCCGCGGATCGCCTCGATCTCCGCGCGGCTGACCGGCTCGTGATAGGCGATGATCGCCAGCGTCTCGACCGCCGCCCGCGATAGCCGCCGCGTCTCCTCCCGCTCCCGCCGAAGCAAGGGCGCGAGATCCGCCGCCGTCTGGAAATGCCAGCGCCCGCCCCGCTCGACCAGTTCGATCCCGCGCCCGGCATAGGCGTGGCTCAGCGCGCCCAGCGCTTCACTCACGCCCGTCTCGGCCCCCAGGATCGCGGCAATATCCGCCTCGCTGAGCGGTTCCTCGGCCGCGAACAGCACCGCCTCGATGGCGCGCATCAGATCGTCCGGCTCGGTCATTGCCCTCCCCTCCCTGCAAGGGAGGGGATTGAGGGGTGGGTGAGCGCGAAGCGCTGCGAAACGCCGACGGCCATGGGTTCGCAGAGAGCTAGCGCTCGCTCCACCCACCCCCGGCCCCTCCCTTGCAGGAAGGGGAGATCAGCTACCCAAATCCTCACGCCTTCCTCACCATTAACGGCTCGAACGGGCCGTCCTGCGCCAGCGCCACCTTGCCCATCCGCGCCAGCTCCAGGCTGGCGACGAAGCTCGAGGCCAAGGCCGAACGCCGATATTCCCCGTCCAAGGTCGGCGGCAGGAAGCTTTCCAGCCGCGCCCAATCCATCTGCACCCCGACCAGCCGTTCCAGCCGCACGAGCGCCTCGTCCAAAGTCATCACCGCCCGCCGCGCGACGATGTGCACCACCGGCTCGCCCCGCGCCCGGATCTGGCCGTATGCGGCGATCAGATCATAGAGGCTGGCATCCCAGCGCCGCAATTTCACGAGCGGAAGCCCCTCCGGCGCCGCGCGCAGGAACACGTCGCGCCCGATCCGGTCCCGCCCCAGCAGCCGCGCCCCGGCGTCGCGCATCGCGTCCAGCCTTTGCAGCCGCAATTGCAGGCGCAGGGCGAGTTCCTCCGGGCTCGGATCGACCGTCGGGTCCTTGGGCAGCAGCAGGCAGGATTTGAGGTAGGCCAGCCACGCGGCCATCACGAGATAATCGGCCGCCACCTCCAGCCGCAGCTTCTTCGCGTCGGCGATGTAAGCGAGATATTGCTCGACCAGAGCCAGGATCGAGATCTTCGCCAGATCCACCTTCTGCGTGCGCGCCAGCTGCAGCAGCAGATCGAGCGGCCCTTCCCAGCCATCGATATCGAGCGTCAGCCGGTCCTGCTCCGGCGTCGCGTCGGGGGCGTCGAAAAGGTCGTCCGAATCCATCGAGACAAGGTGTAAACGGTCGCTCTCATTATGTCTGCAATGGGTCGAAAGCAGACACTGATCGGATCATCCGCTTTGAGTGCAAAGCGAAGTTCTCCGTTTCTCGCCCGGATGAGCGGCAGGCCTCCCGCCCAGGCTTAGAAGAGGAGGCGCTGGATTGCGCGCTTGACGGGTCATCGGGCGCTCAGCGAATGTGCGATGTAACGGAGCAACTGAAGCCGCAGGACGGTTTCCACTTTCGAAGATCATTGGGAGTGCTGAGATGATGCTTCTCGCAATTGCCGCTCTTCAAGCGTTGCATGGCCTAAGCAATACTCTGCCTCGTGAAGAGGAGTTGCGCTTTGTGTTCGTGCAGGGTGATCGAGGCACTCAACCCAAAATCTCTGGTACCAACAGCACGCCGACCAGATGGTCTGGTTCAAGTTTGTTACGCGTCGTGCGGCAATGCGGTGGTGCGCGATTAGGGGTGGCGGGCAGCAACGCACACCGGATCATTGTGACCAGCCGCAGCAGCACAAACAATTTGGACGTTGCCCGTTGCGTGCAGGCTTCCACATCTCTGGACTTCTCGGTCGGCGTTCGTGAACGCGGTTACGCCTTCGTGGCTTTTGACCAGCAACCATTCCGCGAACTTTGGGACCGATGATACAAAATTGCTCCTCCTCCTAAGGCCGGCGCCGACTAGTCCGAAGCGATTCGGCGCTCATTGCTGACTGCTCATGTCCGCGTCGGGTCGACAGCGGACGCTCGGGGCCATGCTGCTTGTCACGCTGCCCGCCTCCGCCTAACCCGATCCAGTTAGCCTCGGGCGTCTGACTCGCGGACATTTGCCGACGACATTTTGTTGCTCCAGCCCTCTTCCTCCCCCGCCACGCCGATCGCCGACTGGCTCCGCTCCGGGGGCGGCCGCCGCGCGCTCGCGATCAGCCTGGCGCTGCTGATCGAGGGGCTGCTTCTCCTGCTTTTGCTGACCTTCAGCGCGGGGCGGCGGGAGGAGCCGGTTGAGGAGGTCGTCACCGTCACAAACCTGATCCCCGTCGAGGCCGAGGAAGACACGGCCGATCCGGGCGAACAGCCTCAGCCCTCCGATCAGCCGCAACAGCAGCCTTTGCCCCGCCCGACACCGCAGGAACCGCGTGCCCTGCAGCCGGCCGAGCCCGCGCCCGCCGCGCCGACCGCGCCAAGCCCGCTGCCGATCCCGCCGGTCGTCTTGCCCGCGCCGCGCCCCCAGCCCTGTCTGTTATTCA
>JAFAEG010000123.1 GCA_023424095.1 Pseudomonadota bacterium
TTCTACCGCTCCCCGGCGAAGGCCGGGGTCCAGCCGAAAATAACTCTCACGCGCCAGCGTGGTATCGACGCGCAGCGTCGATCCTGGACCCCCGCCTTCGCCGGGGAGGAGTCAGGCCAGAAAGGCGGGCTCGACGACGATCCTGCCCTCGTCCAAATCGGCGATGCCGGGTCTGAACGGGACGAGCCCGCGCTTGCCGTCGGGCTTTTCGATCTCGAGCAGGTCGCCTGCGCCGAAATTCTCGACCGCGACGACGCTGCCGAGCGGCTCCCCCGTCATATCCACGCAGGGGAGCCCGATCAGATCGGCGTGATAATATTCGCCCTCAGCCAGCGCGGGGAGCGCGTCGCGCTCCACCGACACCAAAGACCCGCGCAGCGCCTCGGCGGCATTGCGGTCCTGGACTTCGGCGAAGCGGGCGACCGGCTGCCCGCCGCCGCGCACCGACAGCAAGGAGAGCATGCGCTCCCCCACCAGCACCTTCTTGTGCTGCTTCAGGCTGTCGATGCTTGCGGCGAAGAGCTTCAGGCGCACCTCGCCGCCGAGGCCGTGCGCGCCGGATATGGCGGCGAGCGCGACGCGGCGGTCGGTGGTCAAGGTCAGGCCTTGGTCTCTTCCTCGGCGGGAGCGGCTTCGGCCTCGGCGGCGGGAGCCTCTTCAGCGGCCGGAGCTTCCTCAGCGGCGGGAGCCTCTTCAGCGGCGGCAGCTTCGGCCTCGACAGCCGGCGCTTCCTCAGCGGCAGGAGCTTCGACTTCGGCCTCAGGCGCCGGCGCGGCAGCGGCTTCGGCGGCGGCCTCAGCGGCGGCGGCTTCCTTGCCCGCACGTTCCTCGGCGCGCTCCTTGGCCTTCTCGCCAGCTTCACCCTTCTTCGGGTTGTTCTTGGCGGCACGCTCGCGGACGCCGGCGGCATCCAGGAAGCGGGCAACGCGATCGCTCGGCTGGGCGCCGACGCTCAGCCAATGCTTGGCGCGGTCGGCGTCGATCTTGACGCGGTCCGGGCTGTCCTTCGGCTGCATCGGGTCATAGCTGCCGATGCGCTCGATGAACTTGCCGTCACGCGCCGTGCGGCTGTCGATGACGACGATCTTGTAATATGGGCGCTTCTTCGCGCCACCACGGGAAAGACGAATTGCAACAGCCATTTAACAGTCCTTTCTGATACGAATTCTAATTTACTTGAACTTCTTCGGGTCGAACCCGCCACCGAGACCCGGGAGGCCACCTTTCGAACCCCCGGGGCCGGGCAAATTCTTCATCACATCCGCGGGAAGCGCGCCACCGAGGCCGCCCATTCCGCCGGCACCGCCGCCGCCAAAACCGCCGCCACCGCCGAACATCGCGGCGAGCTTGCCGAGGCCGCCCATCTTGCGGATCTTCTTCATGGCGTTCGCCATTTCCTGATGCATTTTCAGGAGCTTGTTGACGTCCTGCACGGTCGTACCGGAGCCCTTGGCGACGCGAATCTTGCGCTTGGCGTTCAGCAATTCGGGCTTGCTGCGCTCCTTCGCGGTCATCGAACCGACGATCGCGTCCATGCGATTGAGCAATTTGCCCGAGCCATCGACCTGATCGACCTGGCCCTTCAACTTGCCCATGCCCGGCATCATCCCGGCGAGCGCGCCGAGGCCGCCCATGCGCTGCATCTGCTGAAGCTGCATGCGCAGGTCGTTGAGGTCGAACTTGCCCTTGGCCATCTTGGCCGCAAGCGCTTCGGCCTCGTCGGCCTGGATCGTTTCCTGCGCCTTCTCGACCAGGCTGACGATGTCGCCCATGCCGAGGATTCGGCCGGCGACCCGCGACGGGCTGAACGGCTCGATCGCGTCCAGGCCTTCGCCGACACCGGCAAACTTGATCGGCCGGCCAGTGACCGCGCGCATCGACAGCGCCGCACCGCCGCGCGCGTCACCGTCCATGCGGGTCAGCACCACGCCGGTCAGCGGCACTTCCTCGGAGAAGATGCGGGCGGTGTTGACCGCGTCCTGGCCGGTCATCGCATCGGCGACGAGCAGGATTTCGTTCGGGCTGGCCTCGGTCGCGACCGCCTTCATCTCGTCCATCAGCGCCTGATCGACCGACAGGCGCCCGGCGGTGTCGAGCAGCAGCACGTCATAGCCCTGCAGGCGGGCAGCCTGCACGGCGCGGCGGGTGATCTCGACCGGCGGCTGACCGGGAACGATCGGCAGGGTCGCGACGTCAGCCTGGCGGCCAAGGACGGCGAGCTGCTCCTGCGCCGCCGGCCGCTGCACGTCGAGAGAGGCCATGATGACCTTCTTGCCGTCCTTGCCCTTCAGCCGTTTGGCGAGCTTGGCGGTGCTGGTCGTCTTGCCCGAGCCCTGCAGGCCGACAACCATGATGATCGCGGGCGGCGTGACCTCGAGCGCGAGTTCGGATTCCTCCGCGCCCAGCATCTCGATGAGCGCATCGTTGACGATCTTGACGACCTGCTGGCCGGGCGTGATCGACTTCAGCACCTGCTGGCCAACGGCCTGCTCGGTTGCCTTGTCGACGAACTCGCGGACCACCGGCAGCGCCACGTCCGCCTCGAGCAATGCGATCCGCACTTCGCGCATCGCGCCGCGCACATCGTCCTCGCTCAGCGCGCCGCGGCCACGCAGGCGGTCGAAGACTGTGCTCAGCCGTTCGCTCAGACTGTCAAACATGCGCGTGTCGGTCCCAAACAAGCAAAAAACGCCGGCGGGCGAAAACTCGCCGGCCAGCGCGCATCCCTTGCGGGACGCCGATCTCAGGGGCGGGCATCTAGGCGCACCGGCCGCTCCGGTCAAGCGCGCGCAGATTTACCGCTTCTTCATGCGCCGTCGCTTATGGGCGATCCGAAGGGACGGGAATAAGTGGCGAAGCTGGGGCTGACTCCCAATGGCCAATCGGGCCGACGCACGTCGGCGGTGCGGGACCTCGTCGTCCTGCTGCTGGCGCTCGCCCTGCTCGCTCTGTTCCTGAGCTTCAACATCACCCAGTTCGAAAGCTTCGGCGCTTGGCTCGTCCAGATGGGCGCGGACAACAGCAAGATCATCGTCGGTTTGCTGCTGCTCAACCTGGCGATCACCATCTATGGCTGGCGCCGCTGGCGCGACACGGCACGCGAGCTGGTCGAGCGCGCTGCGGCCGAACATCGCGCCTATGAAGCCGCCTCCACCGATCCGTTGACCGGCCTCTACAATCGCCGCGCCTTCGTTCAGGCGACGGGAGAATTGCTCTCGGTCGCGCAGCGTCGGCGGCGGGCGGTGGCGATGCTGATCGTCGACGTCGACGGCTTCAAGCATGTCAACGAGGTGCACGGCCACTCCACCGGCGACAATCTGTTGCGCTGCGCTGCCGAGGCGGTCGCCCGGCTCGCCCCGCACGGCGCAGTGGTTGCGCGCCTGGGCGGCGACGAATTCGCCATCGCCTTCGCCTGCGATCCCGATGAAGTCGCCGATGCAGGCCGGATCGCCGATGCCCTGGTCGATCGGCTCGGCTCGCCATTCAACCTGGGCGGGGTCCATACCCATGTCAGCGCCTCGGTCGGCGTCGCCCGCTCAAGCGCCGATTGCCACACGGTCAGCGCCCTGATGCGCCGCGCCGACATCGCGATGAGCGCCGCCAAGAAAGCGGGGCGCGGCCGCTTCGTCTGGTTCGACGCCAGCATGGAGCGCGAGCTGGAAGCCCGCAACGCGATCGAGGAAGGGCTGCGCGAAGGCATTCCGAAGGGCGAGATCGTCCCCTATTTCGAGCCGCAGGTCGATCTGGTCACGCAGAGCCTGCACGGCTTCGAGATGCTGGCCCGCTGGGACCATCCCGAGCGCGGCCTGGTCAGTCCCGAGGAATTCATCCCGATCGCCGAGGAATCCGGCCTGATCGGCGATCTGTCGCTGGCGGTGATGCGCCGGGCGTTCGAGGAAGCGCGCGGCTGGGATGCGGGCCTGTCGCTCTCCGTCAATATCTCGCCGGTGCAGCTGAAGGATCCGTGGCTGGCGCAGAAGCTGACCAAATTGCTCGTCGAGACCGGCTTTCCGGCCGAGCGGCTGGAGATCGAGATCACCGAAAGCTCTTTGTTCGAGAATCTGGGCCTGGCGCAGGCGATCGTCTCGTCCTTGCGCAACCAGGGCATTCGCCTCGCGCTCGACGATTTCGGCACCGGCTATTCGAGCCTCGCCCATTTGCGCGCGCTGCCGTTCGAACGGATCAAGATCGACCGCAGTTTCGTCCAGTCGATCAACGACAATGCCGACAGCGCCGCCATCGTCACCGCGATCACCCGCCTGGCGGAAAGCCTGAAGCTCGCCGTCACCGCCGAAGGGATTGAGGACGATAGGGTCGAGGGCCGGCTGCGGACGATCGGTCGCTATATCGGTCAGGGCTGGTTGTTCGGCCGGCCGATGCCCGCTTCGGACGTGCGCTCGATGCTGTCGCGGCGCGGCCTGCTGCCCGGACCGGGCGCGGCGGTGCCCCTGCCCGTCTCCACCGCCTCCCGCCGCCCGGTCTCGCGCTCGGCCTGAGAGGGCTCGAGGTGGACTTGCCCCCTCCCGCCACCTAAATCGCGCCTCCGATGGGCAGGCGCTTTCACAAGATGCAGGGTCTGGGCAACGATTTCGTTGTCTTCGACGCACGCGTGGATCCGCTGACGCTGAGCGGCGACCAGGTCCGCCGCATCGCCGACCGCCGGCTGGGCGTCGGCTGCGACCAGCTGATCGTGCTGGAACCCTCGGCAACCGCCGACGTGAAGATGCGCATCTACAATGCCGATGGCGGCGAGGTCGGGGCGTGCGGCAATGCCTCGCGCTGCATCGCCATGCTGCTCGGTGGCAGCCCCACGATTGAAACGTCGGGCGGGATGCTGGCGGGTGAAGCGACGGCGGACGGTGCGACCGTCGATCTCGGCCCGCCGCGCTTCGGCAGCGAGGACATTCCGCTTGGCTATGCGATGGACACCGCGGCCATGCCGGTCGGCTGGGACGAGCTGGCCGATCCCTTCGCCGTCAACGTGGGCAATCCGCACCTCGTCTTCTTCGTGGCCGATGTGGATGCAGTCGATCTCGCCCGGCTCGGCCCGCTGATCGAGCATGACCCGCTTTTCCCCGAGCGGATCAACGTCAATGTCGCCAGCGTCGAGGACGGTGCGATCCGGCTGCGCACCTGGGAGCGCGGCGCGGGTCTGACCCCCGCCTGCGGCACCGGCGCCTGCGCCACCGCAATCGCGGCGATCGCGCGGCGGCTGCTGCCTTCCCCGGTCGAGGTCCGCCAGGCTGGCGGCACCGTTCGGATCGACTGGGCGCCCGGCCGCGGCGTGCGCATGACCGGTCCCGCCGGCCACGTCTTCACCGGCGAAATAGACCTGTGAGCGTCGAGATCATCACGCTGGGCTGCCGTCTGAACGCCGCCGAGAGCGCGGCGATGCGCGCCTTTTCGGCGGATGACGATCTGATCATCGTCAACAGCTGCGCCGTGACCAACGAGGCCGTGCGCCAGACCCGCCAGGCCATCCGCCGGGCGAAGCGCGCCCGCCCCGACGCGCGCGTGGTCGTCACCGGCTGCGCGGCGCAGGTGGAGCCGAGAACCTTCGCGGCGATGCCCGAGGTCAGCGGCGTGGTCGGCAATGCGGAGAAGTTCCTTCCCGCGTCGTTCCAAGATCAGGTCGAACCGCTCGTTTCCGACATCTTCGCGGTGCGGGAGAATGCGCCGCACCTCGCCGCCGCCTTCGCCGAGCGCGCGCGGGCGTTCGTGGAGGTGCAGAATGGCTGCGACCATCGCTGCACCTTCTGCATCATTCCCTATGGCCGCGGGAACAGCCGCTCGGTCCCGGCCGGGATCGTCGTCGATCAAATCAAGGCCCTGGTCGATCGGGGCTATCAGGAGATCGTGCTGACCGGCGTCGACGTCACCAGCTATGGCCCCGATCTGCCCGGCGCGCCGACGCTCGGCAGCCTGGTCGAGCGAATCCTGCACCACGTCCCCGAACTCACCCGCCTTCGCCTCTCCTCGCTCGACTGTATGGAAATGGACGACCGCCTGTTCGACCTCGTGACCGGCGAGAAGCGCGTGATGCCGCATCTCCATCTCTCCCTGCAGGCCGGCGACGACATGGTGCTGAAGCGGATGAAGCGCCGCCACAGCCGCTCGGAGGCGGTCGCTTTGGTCGAACGGCTGAAAACCCGCCGCCCCGAGCTCGCGATCGGCGCGGATCTGATTGCGGGCTTTCCCACCGAAACTGAAGAAATGGCCGCCAACAGCCTGAAACTGATCGACGATTGCGACATCGTCATGGCCCACATCTTTCCTTATTCCGCCAAGAGCGCCACCCCCGCGGCGCTGATGCCGCAAGTGCCTGCCGAGGCGATCAAGGCCCGCGCCAGGGCCCTGCGCGCGGCCGGGGCGCGCCGTCGGACGAACTGGCTGCGGAGCCTGGTCGGAACCACCCAGCGCACCCTGATCGAACTTGACGGGCGCACCGGACATGCCGAGAATTTCGCCCCGGTGAGGCTTGCGTCTGCGCCCCGATCCGGCAACGGCATCGGCACCTTGATGGACCTCAACATCACCGCCATCGAAAACGACACCCTGATCGGAATCCCTGCATGAGCGAGTCTTCCTGGCTCGACCGCCTCCGCTCCGGCTTTCGCCGCACGTCGGACCGGGTCGGCGACAATATTACCGGCATCTGGGGCAAGGCGGCGCTCGACGACGCCTCATTGGATGCGCTCGAGGAAGGGCTGATCGCGTCGGATCTCGGCCCCGCCACGGCCGCCAAGATTCGCGCGCGCCTGGCCGGCGAATTGTTCGAACGCGGCGTCACCGAAGGTGAAGTCCGCAAGGTGATCGCGCAGGAACTGGCAGCGATCCTCGCTCCGGTCGCCGAGCCGCTGGAGATCGACGCCTTCCCGCGCCCGCAGGTGATCCTGGTCGTCGGCGTCAACGGCTCCGGCAAGACCACCACCATCGCCAAGCTCGCCAAGCGTTTCCTGGAAGAAGATTATTCCGTCCTGCTGGCGGCTGGCGACACCTTCCGCGCCGCCGCGATCGAGCAGTTGAAGATCTGGGCAGACCGCATCGGCGTACCGATCATCACGGGCCCGGAAGGCGGCGACAGCAGCGCGATCGTCTTCGACGGGGTGAAGAAGGCCACCCAGGAAGGGATCGACGTGCTGATCGTCGATACCGCCGGGCGGCTGCACAACAAAAAGCATCTGATGGACGAGCTGGCCAAGGTCCGGAAGGTGCTCGGCCGGCTCAACCCGGCGGCGCCGCATGACGTCGTGCTGGTGTTGGACGCGACGACCGGGCAGAACGCGCTCGCACAGATTGATGTGTTCAAGGAAGTGGCTGGGGTGACCGGGTTGGTGATGACGAAATTGGACGGCACCGCGCGCGGCGGCGTCATGGTCGCGGCGGCCGACCGCTATAAATTGCCGATCCACGCGATCGGCGTCGGCGAAGGGATGGACGACTTGCGCCCGTTCGACGCGGCCGAAGTCGCCGCAGCGATCGCCGGCACGAGCGGAGGCGCGGCATGACCGAATCCGCGACCAATCCGCCGAGCCTGGCACCGGCCAAGCCTGCCACGCCGGGCGCCTTTGCGCGTCTCGCCATCGACCTCGGCCCGCTGATCGTCTTCTTCGTCACCAACGCCTTCGCGCCGGTGCCGGACGTGTTCAAGATTTTCTACGCTACCGGCGCCTTCATGGTCGCGATGATCGCGGCGATGATCTTCAGCCAGCTGCGCTACAAGCACATCTCGCCGCTTCTGCTCTTCTCGGGCGCGATGGTCGTGATCCTCGGCGGCATCACGATCTGGCTGCATGATGAGACCTTCATCAAGATGAAGCCGACCATCTATTATCTGCTGGTCGCCGGGCTGCTCGGCTTCGGCCTCGCCACCGGCCGCAACCTGCTGAAGCTGGTGCTGGAAACGGTCTATCCGGGCCTTTCCGAGCGCGGCTGGATGCTGCTGACCCGCAACTGGATCGCCTATTTCGTGGTGATGGCGGTGATCAACGAAGTGGTCTGGCGGACGCAGAGCACCGATTTCTGGGTGCTCTTCAAGCTCTGGTTCTTCCTGCCCGCCACCTTCATCTTCGCCATCGCCAACGTGCCGATGCTGATGAAGCACGGCCTGAAGATCGAGGAGGCGGAGAAGGATCCGCCGACGCCGCCGACGCAATGAGCGACCCGGTCCTCTCCATCCGCGGCCTGTGCAAGACCTACAAGTCGGGCACGGTCGCGCTGAAGCCGACCGACCTGGAGATTTCGCGCGGCGAGATCTTCGCTTTGCTCGGGCCGAACGGCGCCGGCAAAACCACGCTCATTTCCATGCTCTGCGGCCTGGTCACGCCGAGCGGCGGCAGCGCCTCGGCGATGGGCCACGACATCATCCGCGACTATCGCGCCGCCCGCCGCGAAATCGGTCTCGTCCCGCAGGAGATGAGCATCGATATCTTCGAGCGGGTGATCGACACGGTGAATTTCAGCCGCACCTTGTTCGGCAAGCCGAAGGACCCGGCGCGGATCGAGCAATTGCTCCGCGACCTGTCGCTCTGGGACAAGCGCAACGAAAAATTGAAGGAGCTGTCGGGCGGGATGAAGCGCCGGGTGATGATCGCCAAGGCGCTGAGCCACGACCCCGAAATCCTCTTCCTCGACGAGCCGACCGCGGGCGTCGACGTCGAGCTTCGCCGCGACATGTGGGACATGGTCCGCCGCCTGCGCGAGCAGGGCGTCACCATCATCCTGACCACCCACTATATCGAGGAAGCCGAGGAGATGGCCGACCGGGTCGGCGTGATCACCGGCGGCGATCTGATCCTGGTCGAGGAAAAGAAGGCGCTGATGCGCAAGCTCGGCAAGAAGGAACTGACCCTGGTGCTGGCCGAGCCGTTGACCGAAGTGCCGCCAGAACTGGCCGAATGGAATGTCACGCTCGAGGATGACGGCCACGAGCTCAATTATGTCTTCGACGCGACAGCCGAGCGGACCGGCGTGCCGTCGCTGATGCGCAAAATCAGCGACCTCGGCATCGCCTTCAAGGATCTGTCCACCAAGCAGAGTTCGCTGGAGGACATTTTCGTGCAGCTGGTCCACGAGCGGAGAGCGGGGGCATGAACTGGCGCGGCATCGGCTCGATCTACCGGTTCGAAATGCACCGCTTCGCCCGGACCTTGTGGACCGGGCTGGTCGTGCCGGTCATCACCACCTCGCTCTATTTCATCGTCTTCGGCTCCGCGATCGGGCGGAATTTCAGCGGCGATATCCAGGGCGCGGCGACCTACGGCGCATTCATCGTCCCGGGCCTGATGATGCTGTCGCTGCTGATGGAGAGCATCTTCAACGCCAGCTTCGGCATTCACATGCCGCGCTTCACGGGCACCATCTATGAAATCCTGTCCGCGCCTTTGTCACCGGCGGAGACGGTGATCGCCTATGTCGGCGCCGCGGCGACCAAGGCGATGACGGTGGCGCTGGTGATCCTCGCCACAGCGCACATTTTCGTCGACGTGCAGATCGCCCACCCGTTGCTGATGCTGCTCTTCCTGGCGCTGATCGCCGTCACCTTCTGCCTGTTCGGCTTCATCATCGGCGTCTGGGCAAAGGGCTTCGAGCAGCTGCAGATCATCCCGATGCTGGTGGTGACCCCCCTCACCTTCCTCGGCGGCGCCTTCTATTCCGTGGCGGCCCTGGACGAGCCGTGGCGGACGATCACCTTCTTCAATCCCTTCGTCTACCTGATCAACGGCTTCCGCTGGACCTTCTTCGGCACATCCGACGTGTCGTTCGGCATCAGCCTGGCGATCACCGGCGCGCTGCTGCTGGTGTGCATCGCGCTGGTCGGACTGATCTTCCGGACGGGATATCGGCTGAAGGCCTGACCCAAGAAAAAGGCCGCCCTTTCGAGCGGCCTTTTCTCACTTCGCTTCGGTGGGGGCTCAGCCTTCCTGATCGGCCCGGCTGACGCCGTTGCCGTCGAGGTTTTGCGCGACGAAGTCCCAGTTCACGATGTTGCCCAGCACCTTCTCGGCGAAGTCCGGGCGGGCGTTACGATAATCGATGTAATAGGCATGCTCCCACACATCGAGCGTCAGCAGCGGTTTCATCTCGTCATAGGCGACCGGCGTGTCGGCGTCGTGCAGCGAGGTGACCTTCAGCTTGCCGCCGTCGAGCACCAGCCAGGCCCAGCCGCTGGCGAAATGGCCGACCGCCTCCTTCTTCAGCTCGGCGAGCAGATTCTCGGTCGAGCCGAAATCGGCGGCGATCATCTCGGCGAGGCGACCGGTCGGCTTCTGCCCTTCCGGCGGCGCCAGGCAGAGCCAGAAGAAGCTGTGGTTCCAGATCTGCGCGGACTGGTTGTAGAGGCCCTTGTCGCCGGCGCCGTGGGCGTGGCGGATCAATTCGCTGAGCGAACGGCCACCCAGGCTCTTCGCCTCGACCAGCTCGTTGGTCTTGGTGACATAGGCATTGTGATGCTTGTCATGGTGAAAGGTCAGCGTCTCGGCCGACATATATTCGCCGAGCGCGTCCTTGGCGTAAGGCAGATCGGGAAGCGTATAGGCCATGTGAATGCTCCTTCGGGCGGGGTGAGTGCAGGCGCATCGCCTAGCCCACCCCGCCCGAAAGCGCAGGCCCTATTTTCGTTCCAGGCTCCTGAGCGAGCGGACTGTCGCCGCGGCCTAGTTCCTGACCACCCGGAAACGGGTCAGTTCGACGCGCGGGTCTTCCCAGCTCGGCGCGAGTTGGCTGGCGCGGCGATAGTCATTGTAGGCGGCGCGCAGATTGCCTGATTCCTCATAGGCGATCGCCCGGCCGTAATGCGCGAGCGCCGGCCGGCGGGTCTGCCGCTCGATCGCCGAATCGAATTGCACGATCGCCCGCGCAACCTGATCGTCACGCAGCAGAACATGGGCGCGGTTCAGATAGGCTTCCGGTTCGGCAGGGTTCAGCCGCGTCGCTTCATCGAAGTCGCGCATCGCGCCCGAGGTATCGCCCCGGCGCAGGCGCAAGATGCCGCGATTGACGTGAGTCGAGACCAGTCGGGTCAGATCGGCCCGCTCCTCGATGATCGCGTCGTTGCAGCGCTCCAGATCGTCGGCGGTGGCGACGCCGGGCGCTTCAGCGGCCAGATAGCACATCCGGGCATTGCCCGAGCCAAGCACAACAACGCCCGCAGCGGCAGGAAGGGGAAGCGCGAAAACCGCGGCGGCGAGACAGAGACCACGTGGTGACATGATCGAATCTCCTCTTCGTTCAGGAGCCCACCGCCAGCGATAATAGCATGCCCGGCGAAATTGCGGAATATGCGGCCACATCCGTTGGTCGAGGCGATACGTTGTTCGTCGGAATTGTCGGTGCTGGCGCATCGCGTGCGGATCGACCATAGGACCAAAGCAACGTTACACAGCGATGGATGGACTGCTTGTTTACCGGTGACGGGCGGGCCGATGGCTGAGACCCAGCCAATTCGGCTCGTTATTTTCGATTTCGATGGAACGCTGTCCGACAGCGGCGACTGGTTCCTGTCCGTCGTCGACCATCTTTCCGAGCGCTTCAAATTCCGCTCCGTCCAGCCGGACGAGGTGGAAATGCTGCGCCACAAGAGCTCGCGCGAAGTGATCGAGCATCTGCGCATCCCGAAGTGGAAGCTGCCGCGGATCGCCCGCTACGTGCGTAAGCTCGTCAACGAGCATGTCATGCAGTTCGAGCTGTTCCCGGGCACGCCCGACCTGCTGCAGCAGCTGTCGGACACGGGCGTGAAGATCGCCCTGGTCACCTCGAACGCGAAGACCAATGCAAAGATCATCCTCGGCCCTGAGAATGCGGCGCGGATCGACCTGTTCGTCTGCGGCTCATCCTTGTTCGGCAAGGCAGCGAAATTCCGCCGCGTGCTGAAGAAGATGAAGATGTCACCGGGCGAGGCGCTGGCGATCGGCGACGAGACCCGGGACGTGGATTCCGCCCGCGAGGTCGGCATGCGCTGCGGTTCGGTGTTGTGGGGCTATGCCGGCGAAGCGCTGCTGGTCGAGATGAAGCCTGACGCGCTTTTCCGTACGCCGCAGGACATTGTCGACTACGTCGCCGCCCACCGCAGCTGACCGCTAGGCGGCACGCCGGAGCAACAGCCGCCGCAACGGCACGCCGACGATCAGCACCGCCAGCACCGCGCCGCAATCGGACGCGAAGTCGAGCCATGAGCCCTCGCGTCCGATCATCGGCAGCATCTGCGCCAGTTCGATGAAGCCGCCGACCGCGAACAGGCCGATTGCGATGTCGACCGGGTGGGCGCGGACGTAGGCCGCCAGCGCGAGCGCGGTCAGCACTGCGAAGGCCAGCATGTGCTGCAACTTATCCGATGGCGCGCCGGACACCTTTGGCGGTGTCGGCAGCAAGGCCATGACCAAGGCGAACAACAGAGCGCCCCAGAAGGCGAGTACGAACAGCCGGCGCATCATCGCGGCGACGCTATCAGGCGGACTCGGCCTCCGCCAGCGGCGCCGTCTCGATCCAATCCCGTCCGGCCGCGAGCTTGTCCGCCGCCGCCCGCGCCATCGTTGAAACCAGCCGGCTCGGATCCTTTGTGCCGCGCTCCAGCAGCGCCTGGCGCTCGTCGAGATTCGCCGTCGCCCCGGCGCGCGCCAGCAGGGCCGACCAGCGCACCCGGTCGCTCGGATGGCTGGCGGCGAACTGGTCCAGCAGATCCAGGCCGTTGCCGCCGCCATGATGGGCCGCAACCATCAGCATGGGCTCCAGCGAGGTGCGCGTCATGATCCCGGCGATGCTGTTGGTCGCCAGATCGAAGCGATATTGATCGCGGAAGCTGGTCGTGTGGCTGGCCTCGACGATGTTCAGCGACACCGAAAGCGCATCCGCCGGCAGCTGCAGGTGAATGTCCTTGTGCGCGCGGTAGAGCATCACCTTGCCCTGCTCGAGCCGGGTCTTCTCGATGAACTTCAGCTCGACCTGTTCGCCGGGGAAGCCGGTGACCGAGCCATAATCATATTCGTAATAGTCGCTCCAATAGCCCGGGCCCTGATAGCCCACGGTCAGGAACGAGAAATTGTGATCGTGCGGGACGTGGTAGAAGAACGGATCGGTGCCGCTCTGCCGAACCACCGTATCCGCCTCGGCCGGCCACAGATTGGCACGCAGGAAGTAACGCGGCCCGACGTGCAGCATGACGACCTGGGCCGAATATTGATTGCCCTCGACCTGGCCGTCGCAACGCTGCTTCAATTCCTCGATCATCAGATCGGCGAGGAAATCGCGATTGTTGCCGAGCTTCTTCAGCGCCGGCCCCCAGCGCGCGAAATCGTCCTCGTCGCGGGGGTCGAAGCCGTCCGTTTCGAGCAGATCGACCAGATCGCCCAGATCGATTTTTTCCTGGGTGGGCGCGTCGATCAGGCGGGGCATGCGGCCGCCTCCTCAATGGCTTCGTCCGCGAAGAAGAGGGACAAGGTCTGGGTCGCGGCGGCGCGCACCTCCGGGTGCGGGTCACCGGCGGCCATCAGCTTCAGATCGGGCAGCACCGCGTCAGCGTCCAGCGCCAGCAGTTCGCGCATGATGTGCCAGCGGGTGTAGAAATGCGGGCTCTTCAGCGATTCCCGAAGCACCGGCACCGCATCCTCGCGGCCCATTTCGCGCAGCAAGGTCGCCATCATCTGCACCCGCGAACTGGCCTCGTCGGTGCTGGTCGCGCCGATGAAGGCGCGGCTGTCGCTGTCATATTCGGCCGTGAGCGGCGCCGCGCCGGCGCGCACCATCGCCTGCATATAGAGCATGTCGCTGGTGGCATGATCGACGATGAAGCTCTGCCAGGAACCGTCGATGACGATCTCCTCGCCATCGGCGATCCGGCGGCGGCCGGTCAGGCGCAATTCGCCCGCGCTCGCGGCGGAGAAATCGGGGCCGATCTTGTCGGTCTCCCAGAAGGATACGGTTGCCCCGCCGGCCTTCACATAGCGGAACAGATTCCACACGCCGGTGAAGCCGATCGAAGCCGGCCCGCGCCGCTTCGATTTCTTCGCCGCCAGCATGTCGACGCCGGTGACGCCCATGCCGATCGACAGATGCTTGTGGTGGAACAGCAGCAAGCCATTGTGAATCTCGCTGGTCAGCGGATGCATTGGCGGGATGAAGAACGGGTCGGCCTTGGCGCGCTCGATCAGCGCCTGCATCAGCGCATCGAGATCACCGGCGCGGTCGAGAAAGGTCCGGGCGGCGGCGAGCACCTGCTCCGGCGTCGGGTCCACCATCGCCTCGAGGTCGCGATGCAATTCGCCCATGAGCGGCGAACCGCTCCAGCTTTCAACGAAGGATTGGACGTCGGCGTGCGAACGCACCTGCCGGTCGCGGTCGCCGAGCCAAGAGGCCAATTGCTCGCTGGCAATCATCGGGCGACGCTAAGCGTAAAACTGCGAGACGAAAAGGGGAGAGGCGGCGAACCACCCCTCCCCCGTATCATCAGAACGCGATGACAATGCCGACGATGATGCCGAGGCACAGCGGACCGCCGACCTCTTTCTGCTTCATCGAACCCTGCATGCCGACGCTCGTTCCGAGCTCCGGAAGAGCCCTGACGTCGATCTTCTTCTTCATTGATATTCCCCTCAACATGAGTCGGTCCGACAAGGGGAAAAAGCGCGCTGCTCCGGCTTGGCCAAACCGCCGTACGCTCCCTCGCGCGACCGGGCGCCGGCATGCCGGAAACCCCTCGCCACGAAGACGCGTGTGAACAGAACACACGTTCCCCAATGCCGTTAGTCTCCGGAGAATCGGAAATCTGTCGCTATGGTTAAAATAAAATTTACCATGTTCCGGAGCTTATGCCGGAATTGTGCGTATGCGACCGGTCAGGGGCTGAGGAATCGGTCCAGTTCCGCCTCGTTCGCATAATCGTCGCGCAGCTCGCGCAAGCGCCGCAATTCCCCGACCAGACGCAGATGCGAGACGCACAGCAGCAAAACCGCGGACGCCAGGAAGCCGAGCGCCACCAGCCCGCGCGACGTCGTCACCACTGCATAGAGGAAAGCGGCAAGCTCCCCCTCGCCCTGCTCCCCGCGCAGGGTGAAGCCGAGCAACATGGTCAGCAACGTGCCCGGCAGGATCAACGCCAGGCCGATCGCCGAGCGGTTCAGTTCCGCCTCGCGCGCCCGCACCGAACTGCGCAGGAAGGACAAGCGGTCGCTCGTGTCGATCAGCAGGGTGATCGAGCCCAGATGGTGACGCTTCCACGCCGACCAGCCGAGCAGCACCAGGATCAGGCTGCCAACCAGCAAGGTCGAAGCGCCGAGATTCCACAGGATCGCCAGCAGGATCGTCCCGGCGAGCAAGGCGACGACGCCCAATTCGCCCCAGATCGTCGCTCGGGCCAGGCCCGGCGTGCGCGTCGCCGCCCGCGCGAAATCGCTGCGGTCGCGCTCGGCGGCCGAGGCATTCCAAAGCGCCGCGAGGTCGCGATATTCGTCCCCGGTCACCGGGCGTCCATCATCGCCTTCAGCGTCGCCTTGGCCCGTTGGCAGCGCAGCATGACGGCGTTGGCGCTGATCCCCAGCACCTCGCTCATCTCACTGTAACTGAACCCTTCAAAGCAAAGCACGATCGCCTCCCGCTGCGGAATGGGCAGCTTCTGGATCGACCGTATCAGATGCTTCTTAAGATCGTTTTGCACTGCGATCTCGTCCGGATTGAGCGCGGCCGAGACGAAATGGTCGGTCAGCAGCTCCTGCTTCGGCTCGCGTGCACGGCGAGTCACGTGGGAAATGGACCGTTTCTGAGCGATCGCGGCGACGAAGGTCTTCAGCGAGGATTCGCCGCGATAGGAATCGAGCGCCAACCAGATCGCCAGCAAAATGTCCTGCACGAGATCGCGGCGCAGGACCTGATCCGCCTCGTAGGAAAGCGCGATGCGGGTGATCAGGCCGGAATGGAGCCCGGACACCTCGGCGAACAAGGCGTCCTTGCGACGGCTACCCTGGCTGGCCCCGCCGGCTTCCTGCTTTGCCAGGGCAAAACGCAGGGGCGTCTCGTCGGTCAACCCGCGAGCATCGGCTTGCATGATCGGCCGCCTGTCATGAGCAGGGTATAACCCGCTCGGACTCTTCGGGAAATGCGTTCGGGGCAGATCGTCGCCGATTTGGACCAAGTGTGACTCGAAAGACTCATTTTCCCCGCATTTCCGGGCATCGTTCCGCTTCCGATTCCGGTCTGTTCATCGCGCCGGGGCTTGTTTAGGCTCGCCGGGAAGCGGCAGCGGGGGCGAAAGACCATGGCGGAAGCAGCGACCGAGCGGCGGACGGGCATGGTGCGGCGGGTGATGCGCCAGATCGGCCCGGTGCGGCTGCTGGTCATGTTCGCGCTGCTCGCAGGCGGTCTCTACGTCGCCCGTTACAGCTGGTCCCTCCCCCTGCTCGGCGACGGCGAGCGCGCACTTTACGACGTGCGCTTCGACCGCTCGGCCGAGCGGGTCGGGCAGGACAAGGACATCACCCTTGTCACCTACACCGACGATACGTTGATCCAGCTCGAGAAGCGCTCCCCGCTCGACCGCCGCATGCTGGCCCAGGCGCTGCGCGTGATCGACGCGATGAACCCGCGCGCGATCGGCATCGATATATTGTTCGATCAGCCGCAGGCCGAGGACGAGGAACTGATCGCCACCCTGCGGGCGATGCGAACGCCCACCTATCTCGGCTACGTCACGACGGAATCGAACGAAAACCAGATCCAGCACAACCAGCAGGAATTCCTGAACGAATTCATGGCGCGGGCCGGCACCGACAAGGTGAAGCCGGCCAGCGTCCGCATGGATGCCGACCGGCAGGACGGCGTGGTGCGACGTTGGAGTGAGGCACAGCCGGGCCTGCCGCCCACCCTGCCCCGGGCGATGGCCCCCGACCGGACCGGCATGGAGGACTATGTCGGCCCGATCGAATATCGCCAGCCCGCCGAGGAAGGAACGCCGGTCTTCGCCGAAGTGCCGATCGACACGTTCCGGGCTCTCGCCGAACTGCCGCCCGAAGATCTGCAGGCCGTGCTGGCGGACCCGCTGCTCCGCGGCCAGTTCGAAGGCCGCTACATCTTGATCGGCGGGAACATCCTGGACGTCGACCAGAAGGAAACGCCGATGACCCGGCGGACCAGCCTGTCGATGATCGGGCTGGAGGTGCACGCGCACATGCTGCGGCAATTGCTCGACGGGCATGCGCCAAGCGGGCTGCCGCCGGCGATGCTCTGGGTCGCCGCGGCTCTGGTCGTGCTGGCCGGGGCCGTGACCGGCATGCTGGAGCTGCGCGGGCTGTTTCTGGCGCTCGGCCTGCTCGTGCAATTGGCGGTGATCGCCCTCCTGCCCTTCCTGCTCGAAAGCCAGGATGTCGGCACCTTGAACCTGCCCGCCGCGGGCTGGGGCGCGGGCTGGCTGCTCGCTTTCCTCGGCATCGGCATCGCCGCCCGCGCGGTCGGCGCCGAGCAGCGCAAATTCGCTCACTCGGCGCTCGGCAAATATCTCCCGGTCGACGTCGCCAACGAAATCATGCGCGATCCGGAGCGGCTGACGCTCACCGGCCAGAAGACCGAGATTTTCGCGGTCTTCACCGATCTGGAGGGCTTCACCAAGCTCAGTCACGCAATCACGCCGGAGCGGCTGTCCGGCTTGCTGAACACCTATCTCGACACGCTGAGCGACATCATTCTCGCGCATGGCGGAACGATCGACAAATTCGTCGGCGACGCGGTGGTCGCCTTCTGGGGCGCGCCGATCGCCCGCGACGATGACGGCGAGCGCGCGGCGAAGGCGGCGGTGGCTTTGTTCGAGGCGGGCGAGGTGTTCCGCCGCGAGGCCGGCGACGATGTGCCGCCGATCGGCGCCACCCGCGTCGGGCTGCACAAGGGCGAGGCTGTGGTCGGCAATTTCGGCGGTGAGAAGCGCATCCAGTACACCGCTCTCGGCGACGGCATGAACACCGCCGCCCGGCTGGAATCGGCCAACAAGGCGTTGAAGACCACGGTGCTGGTCGGCCGCTCCGCCCGCGACGCGAGCGGGCTCGACATCTTCCGCCCGATGGGCCGCATCGTTCTGTCCGGCCGGGCCACGCCGATCGAGGTGTGGGAGCCGAAGCCAAGCATGGATGCCGCGTTGCGCGCGCAGCTGGCGGCGCTGTGGGAGCGCTATGACGGCGGCGACAAAGCCGCGCTGGCCGAGATCGAAGCGATCGCCGCCGCGCACAAGGACGATGCCGCGCTCGCCAATTTCGTCTTCCGCATCCGCGAGGCCGGGCCGGGCGGGCAATATGTGCTCGGCTCCAAGTAAGGGCGACGAAACCGGAAGACGCGCGACGAAAATGCAAGCACGGCGACCAAGTTGACCGCTGTTGCGGCAAAGGCCGCGCCTTCGATCTCCCCTGTTCAGCTTTTCCGCGCTATGAAGACCGCAACGCCGGACCCAAAGTGAGGATCCGGCACGTCAGTGAGGAGAGGTCGCGATGACCGCTGTTTCGAAGTCCAAGCGTTTCGCCCAGTTCGCCGTGCTGGCGATGATCACGGGCGAAATATCCTATCTTGCCGCCGAAGTGCTCGTGCTGCGCTCGGTCGGCCCGTCCGCGCGCCGCTATACGGCCGGCCAGCGCCTGCCGGACAATGCCACTTTCACGCTGCGCCCGGGGGACACCGTCGTCGTACTTTCCGGCGCGGGCACCCGCACCTTGCGCGGCCCCGGTACCTGTAACGCCAGCGGCGCGGGCTGCACTGGCCGCTTGGCCTCGGGCCAGGTCCGGGTCGGCACCGGCGCGACGCGCACGGGTCCGGTTGGCGCCCCGGAGCCCGTTCCGACAGACGTGTGGCAGGTCAATGTCACGCAGAACGGTCGCGCCTGCGTCACTGCGGGCGGGAGCCCGGTGCTGTGGCGACCGAATGCCGAACGCGCGGTCGAGCTAACCATCACGCCGCAGACCGGCGCGGCGCAGACTGTAACCTGGGCGCGGGGCCAGTCCACTTTGGCCTGGCCGGCTTCGGTGCCCGTCGTCGACGGCGCCAGCTATCAGCTGAACTGGACCGGTGGCTCGAGCCCGACCCGGCTCACCGTCAAATCGCTTCAGCCCGCCGCCGCCGGCGACCGCTTCGGTCTCGCCACAGCACTCATCGGCGCAAATTGTCTCGGCCAGTTGGACACATTCAACGCTGTTCATGACGTCGACACCGCTCGTGCGGCGACGACCGGCACCACCGGCGCGCAATAGCGCTTGCGGCGGCCCGCGCGCCGCCGCAAATGCTGTCAGGTGAAGGCCCGGCCAACGCCGGACCGACGGGAGCAAATGCGTGGAATCGTTCAGTTTAGAGACCCTGATCGAACACGCTGACTATGCGCGCTACGGCTTTTTGAGCCTGCTGCTGCTCATCGTCCGCGGCCGCTTCGTGCGGCTGGTGATCGCCCTGCTGGCCGGTTTCGAGCTGGCCAATGCGATCGTTGCGGGCGACGAGCGCACCGCGATCATCTGGACCGCGATCATCCTCGGCCTCGCCATCCTGATGCTGGTAATCGGCATCATCGCCGGCGGCATGGCCCGGCTCAATCCCGAAGAGCAGGCGATGAGCGGCCAGTTACTGAAGGGCGTCGGCCGCTCGCGCGCGCGCCATTTCATCGACCAGGGCTATTGGCTGAACGGCAGCCCCGGCGAAGTGCTGCTGCGCGAAGGCGAGCCGGTGAAGCAATTCTGCTATCTGGGCTCTGGCGAGGCGCGGGTGATGATGGCCGGCCGCGCCATCGGCTTCTGCCGCGACGGCGACATCATTGGCGGCCTGGGCTTCTTCAGCGGCGAGACCTCCGCCGCCACCGTCGTCCTGTCCAGCCAGGCGCGCTTCTGGGTCGCCCCGTATGAGCGGATCAAACCCTATCTCGACGCCCATCCCGAACTGAAGCGCAAGATCGAGCGCAGCATGGGCGAAAAGATGCCCGAAGCGCCGGCCGAGCCCGACCCGGACTCCGGCGCCAGCGGCACAATGTCGATCGGCCGGTCCGGACCCATTATCACGAGCGGAGCCCCGCAATGACCAGTTCCGCTTTGCTCGCGCTCTCGCTGCTGACGGCGGGCGCCCAGCCGCAGCCGCAGCCCGATGATCAGACCATGGTCGTCACCGGCGAGCGGATCAGCGACCTGCGCGCCAATCTCGAGGCCTGCCTGCGCCGCAATTGCCCGCCCAACGAGGATATCGACGCCACTCTGGCGCTCGCGGAAGGCGAATTCCTGAACGGCGATTACGAGCGGGCGGAGGAGTGGATCGACGCCTCCGTCGGCCGCAACCGCCAGCATCGCCGCGCCTTTCCCGAGCCGGTGTCCGATCTTTACCGCTCGCAGGCCCTCGTCCAGTCGCACCGCGGCCGCGACAATGTCGCGCGCCGCTCCACCTACGAGATTTTGAGTTCGCTTCGGGCCGGCATCCCGGTCGAGGATTATCGCCACTTCACCGCGCGGTTCGAGATCATCCAGATGGAGATGCGCCTGGGCGACGGAACCGCCGCGCGGCGCGAGCTGTCCGCTCTGATCCGCGAGGCGGAGCGCGCCGGCCGCACCGACGTCGTCCGCCGCGCCCGAATGCGCGAAATGTATTTGGGCTTCCTGTCCGAGCCCCGCGGCCCCGGCGCCCGCCGGCTCGAGCAAATGGCCGCCTCGACCGATCCCACGCGGCAATATGAGGCGGTGTCCGCGCGGCTCTTCCTGGCCCGCGCCTATCGCGAGCGCGGCGAAATCGCCCGCGCCGACGAGATGCTGGCCGGGATCCCGCGCAGCGACAACGACACACGGGCCCTGCTCTATGCGCCGCCGATCCAGCTCACCACGGCGCTCAACGACGATGGCTCCGGCGGCCTGATCCCGACCATGGATCGCGACAATTTCCACGACACCTGGATCGACGTCGCCCACTGGATCAGGCCGGACGGGACGGTCGAAGCGGTCGAGATCGTCCGGCAGGGCGCCAGCACGGGCTGGGCGACTCCCGTGCTCGCCTCCATTCGCGGCCGGCGCTACGTCGCCAGCAGCGATCCGACGCCAAGCTACCGGCTGGAGCGCTACACCTACACCGCGCCGATGGGCATGCGCACCGGCAGCCGGCTGATGGTTCGTGCCGGCATCCCCCGCGTCGAATATCTGGATCTGACCGCGCGCAACGAACCGGGCCGCGAGGCACCGGTGGTGATCACCCCCGGCCCCTGATCAGAAGCCGCCGGTCACATTCATCACATAGCCCTGCCCCGACAGGGTGAAGCCGGCCGCTTCCATGCGCGGCTGCAGCGCCGGATCGATCGAGCGAATGAGCGCGCTCGCGGTGTAGCGGCCGTCGCCCGACAGGCGCAGTTCCAGCGTCTCCATGCTCGATTGGCTGGCCAGAGCGATCAGCAGGGCGCCCGCGTCGCAGCGCGCATTGCCGCTCAGCCCCTGCGGCAAAGCGACCCCGCCGAAATCGCCGCCGATCGTCGCCCGCACCGTCCCGGCCGCCTCGACGCACTGGCCTTCCTCCAAACGGGCGGTCAGGTCGCCAAGGTCGAGCTGCGCGACCGGCAGCCGCCCGAGCGCCCCCGGCGTCAGCATCAGCCGGCCGGTCACATCGTCGAAGCCGAAGCCGGTGCGCGTGACATTGGCCGCGCCGGACAGCGCGTCACCCGCCTGCCCCTCCGCCCGGTTCAGCGCGAACCGCGCCCGTCCGGTGAGCAATGGCAGAGCGTGCAGGCCGGCGCTCAGATCGCCCAGCCCGACCGGGCCCAATTGCGCTTCCTTGAACGCCCCGCGCCAGATGCTGCCCTGCACCTGGCGCGCCGCCAGGCCGTGATTGCCGAGCCCGAACCAGTCGACCCCGAGCCGCATCGGCAGCAGCGCCAGCAGAGCGAGGAAGAAGCTGCCGAGGAACAGCAAGGTCCGGCCGATGGGAAGCCTGATCCGCATCACTCGACCCTTTCCAGGCTTGCCTGGACCGAAATGGTCTGGTTGGCGCCGGCGGTCGCGGTCAGCGAACGGACGGCGATGCCGCGCGTCTCCAATTGCCCGAGCCAGGCGAAGAAATTGGCGGGGCGCAGCTGCGGGCTGCTGATCGACGCCTGGTCCGGCCGGTTGCCGGTCACCGCCATGTTGGTGAAGCCCTGCTCGGTCGCCGACTGGGTCAGGAAGGGCGCGAGCGGGCCGATCGCCTCGGTTGGGGCCGCCGCGCCGCGATTATAAGCGGAGGCATCGGCCCGCGCCTGGGCCAGTGCGGTCGACGCCGCCTGCAGCCGCGCATCGGCGGTCGCGCGTGCGTCCATCAGCGGCCGAACGAACAGGAACCAGGCCAGCACCAAAGCCAGCAAAGAGCCGGCAATGGCGAGCAGGCGCTGTTCACGCACGCTGCGGGCGGACCACCAGCTCATCGCCGCGCCCCCAAAGTGAGATCGGCGGCGGCGCGGCCGCTGAGGTTGGTCGGTGCACCGCTCGATGCCTGCACACCCCGCTGCTCGATACGGGTGCGAATGCCCTCGATCGTCGCCGGGCTGTCGGCCAGCAGCGACGCGCGCAGCGACCCGTCCGGCTGGAAGACGATCCGGGTCAGTTCCGCATTCGGCGTGTCGCGGATCGATTCGAACAGAGCGGCCGCGACCGGGCCGAAGCCGCCGCCCGGCCGCCCGCCCGGCACGCTGCCGATCGCCGCGCGCAATTCGTTCGCCTCCGCCTCGATCCGGTCGGCCGCCTGGCTGGTGCGGACGATGGCGACGATCTCGATCGCCAGCGAGACGAGCAACAGGATCAGGCCGAACAGGAACAGCCGCTTGAGGCTCGTCCGCGCCACAACCCGCTCCCGCCGCCGCGCGAACGGACCCTGCCGCAGATCGACGGCCGGATCGGCCAGCGCCGGGCCGAAGCCGGAGTCGCGCAGGCCCTCGTCAATGTCGGTGACCCGGGCGTCGCCGATCAGCAATGCGGCCAGCTCGTCCTCGATCGCGAACGCCTGGGCCACGCCGCGATAGTCCGCCGCCGCAGCGAGGCCGCGATAGCGCACCAGCCCTTCGCCGGGCGCCAGCAGCAGCAAGGGCGCGGGAATGATCAGATCCGGCTCCAGCCCCAGCGCCCGCGCCTCATCGAGCCAGGCCTGCATCCGCGCCGCCGGCACCGCCGCGATCGCGTGCAGGCCATTTTCCCGCCGCCCCGCCGCGACATGCATCGCGT
>JAFAEG010000044.1 GCA_023424095.1 Pseudomonadota bacterium
CCACCACTCGCTTCGCGAGCGGTCCCCCTCCCCATCGCTTCGCGACAGGGAGGATTTGAGGCAAAACTCACTGCCCCGGTCCCTCGTACGCCTCGACGATCTTGCCGACGAGCGGATGGCGGACGACGTCGCCGGCGCCGAAGCGGATCATCGAGAGTTTGGGGATGCCCTCCAGCTTCTCGACCGCGTCGTTGAGGCCGGACTTGATGCCCGGCGGCAGGTCGGTCTGGTTGGGATCGCCGCAAATCACCATGCGCGAGCGCATGCCGAAACGGGTCAAAAACATCTTCATCTGCTGCGGCGTGGTGTTCTGCGCCTCGTCGAGGATGATGAAGGCGTCGCTCAAAGTCCGCCCGCGCATGAAGGCGATCGGCGCGATCTCGATCTCGCCGGAAGCGAGCCGCCGTTCGACCTGCTCCATCGGCAGCATGTCGTAGAGTGCGTCGTAAAGCGGGCGGAGGTACGGATCGACCTTGTCCTTCATGTCGCCGGGCAGGAAGCCCAGACGCTCGCCGGCCTCGACCGCGGGGCGGGAGAGGATCAGCCGGTCGACGCTGCCGCCGATCAATTGCTGCACCGCCTGCGCGACGGCGACATAGGTCTTGCCGGTGCCCGCCGGGCCGAGCGCGAAGATCATCTCGTCGCGGGCGAGGGCCTCCATATAATCGGCCTGGGTCTTCGAGCGCGGGACGATCGTCTTCTTGCGCGTCCGGATCATGATCTTGGGGGCTTGCGTCACCTCCTCGTTCACGATCCCGTCCAGGGTCGGCTGGTTCGACATGGCGATGATCGCCTCGACCACGCCCTGATCGATGTCATGGCCCTCATCGAGCCGGTTGTAGAGGCCGACCAGCACCTCGCGGGCGCGGGCCGCGGCTTCCGGCTCACCTTCGATCTGCACCTTCGAACCGCGCGCGGCGATGAACACGCCCAATTTGTCCTCGATCGCGACGAGGTTGCGGTCGAATTCGCCGAACAACGGCCCGAGCAGATGCGATTGCTCGAACTCGATCTCGACGCGGGCGCGGGGGGCGGGGGCCTGACCGCCGGGCTTCTTCGGCTGGGCCATCAGTGGGCCCGGTTCTCAGTTTGAAGGCGCATGCGGCTCCTGGTCTCGACGGTGATGACTTTCACGAACTTCACACGGAATCGCGGGGGGTATCGTGACATTCGCGGGCAGAACGTACGTGAGTCCGAAAAAGGCCCGGGGCGAGGTCATCGCACCGAGTGTGACAGGTCCATTCCCGGTAGGAAACCGGAAAATAGGGCCAAGGCTGTGCTCCGGCGAATGCCGGAGCGGTGGCGTTCCGGCTCCAACGCTCCGGCCTTCGCCGGAGCACGGAAGAGCCAAGCGATCGGATCAAGCGCTAACCCAAGATCGAGCGCGCGACGGAGGTCAGCGCTTCCTTGCTGTTGACCGTGGCGGGGAGGCGTGTGGTCGTCAGCACCATCTGCCGGTTGTCGCTGAGCATGATGTAGAGCGTGTTGCTGCGCGCCTCCCAGAAGGCACTCTCGCCGAGGCCGGGCACGTCCTCGACCGGCTCCGCGCCATTCTTGCTGACGAGCGAGCGGGTGCCGCTGAAGATCGCCGCCATGTCCGAGCCGTTCGGGAAGCGCTCGAGGTTCAGCGAGGCGAGGCCGTCGCCGAAATCATAGACGCAGCGCGACGAGGACATGCCGTTGCCGCTGTCGGTCATCACATTGCGGAGGTCGGCTTCACGCAGCGGCAGGCCGATCGCCTGCGCCATCCGCTCGCCCGGGAGGACGGCGCAGGCATCGGTGAGGTTGAGGCTGGAGCCGGTCGTCGGCGCGGTCGCGCCGCCGCTGGCCGAGGCGCCGTTGGCGGAGGCGTTGCCGCCGCCTTGCTGACCCGAACAGGCCGTGAGCATCAGAACCGAACAGAGAATCACGACACGCATAGAATGCCCCCCATTGCTGGCGCCAGGTTGGCGCGCATCAGATGATCGCTTAGAAAACGGCCATCGAGCCAATTTGGACCCACACCCAGTCGGGGTCATCCTCCTGGTCGGCCCATATTTGGATAGCCACCTCGTCTTCCGAGACCGGCACCATGATGTAGTTGTGCCTGTTGCTGTCAGAGAGGCTCAGGCAACGCTCTTTTGTCGCCAGCCTCCCGGTGAAACTGGGAGTTCCTTCGCTTGGCTGGTCCGAGAGAACGACTTTCGTTTCCCCATCGACATAAGCGCGGATGCGGAACGCAACGCAGGTCGGAGTCGCAGTTACGAAGCTCGCTGACGTGTCTTCGGGAATCGCTTCGTCGGCGTACGGATCGGACAGGAAAAGGACCGGGTGCTCGTGCGGCAGCGTAGCCGTAAAGGTCGCCATGATCAGGCGGCTTCCCGGACCAGTTCCGCGCCGCCAACGCTGTTCGGGCCGGCGGAGAGGATTTCGACCTCGACCATATCGCCGATTGCGGCCTCGGTTTCGAGATGCACCGATTGCAGCCAGGGCGATTTGCCGATCTTCTGGCCGGGGCGCTTGCCCTGGCGTTCGAGCAGGACGTTTGTGCGGCGACCCACGGTGGTCTCGTTGAAAGCGTGCTGGCACCGGGTGATCAGAGCCTGCAGGCGCTGCAGGCGTTCGTCGGCGACTTCGGCCGGGACCTGATCGGCCATGGTCGCGGCCGGCGTGCCGGGGCGGGGGCTGTATTTGAAGCTGAAGGCGTGGCTGTAGCGGGTGGCTTCCACGATCCTGAGCGTCGCCTGGAAATCCTCCTCCGTCTCGCCGGGGAAGCCGACAATGAAATCGCCCGAAATGGCGATGTCGGGACGGGCCGTGCGGAAGCGGTCGATGATCCGCAAATAGCTTTCCGACGTGTGGCTGCGATTCATCGCCTTCAGGATGCGGTCGCTGCCCGACTGCACGGGGAGGTGCAGATAGGGCATGAGCTTCTCGACCTCGCCATGCGCGCGGATCAGGCCTTCGCGCATGTCGTTGGGGTGGCTGGTCGTGTAGCGGATGCGTTGCAGGCCGGACAATTTGTCCAGCGCGATGATGAGGTCGTGCAGGCCGCGGCCTTCATCTTCCCAGGCATTCACATTCTGCCCGAGCAGAGTGATTTCCTTCGCCCCGCCGTCGATCAGCGCGCGTGCCTCGTCCAGCACAGCATCCCACGGCCGCGAGACCTCCGCGCCGCGCGTGTAGGGGACGACGCAATAGGTGCAGAATTTGTCGCAGCCTTCCTGAACGGTGAGGAAGGCGCTGGGAGCCTGCCGCCGACGCTTCGGGAGCGCGCCGAACTTGGGATCGACCGGCATGTCGGTATCGACGGCGGTGGCGCCGGTGGCGGCCTTGGCGACCAGTTCGGGCAGGCGGTGATAGGCTTGCGGGCCGACGACGACGCCGACGGACGGCGCGCGCTTGGCGATTTCCGCGCCTTCGGCCTGCGCGACACAACCGGCGACGGCGATCATCGGCTTTGACCCGTCTTCGCGTTTGATCAGCCGACCGATGTCGGAATAGACCTTCTCGGCGGCCTTCTCGCGGATGTGGCAGGTGTTGAGCACGACCAGGTCGGCGGCGGCGCTGTCGTCGGTCGCCGACAGCCCCTCGGCCTCCAGCAGCTCGCCCATGCGCGCGCCGTCATAGACGTTCATCTGGCATCCGAACGACTTGACGTGGAAGGTCTTGGGCTTTGGGCTGCTCATTCCGCAGCAGATAGGGTGGGTTCGGCCGAAGTGGAACCGCTGAGCTCGCCATAGGCCGGGTCGCCCAGTGCATCGACGATCTGCTGGCGGGCGTCGATGGCGATGCGCTTGCGGTCGGTCGTCGCCGGGTCGATCGGCGGCAGGAAGACGACGCGGGTGGGCACCGTGCCCGGATTGGAGAAGATCCGTTTCACCACCGTGCTGCCGCTCTCGTCGCCCCAAGCGACCACGTCATGCTTGTCGCCATAATCGATCGCGATCGGCTGCACGACGAGGCCGGGGATCGGCGGATACAAAGCAGAGAAAAGGCTGGCGCGGAAAGGCAGGACTTCCTTGCCGCCCTTGGTGGTCGCCTCCGGGAAGAAGCAGATCGCCCGGCCGGTCTCCAGCACGTTGCGGATCGTGCCGACCTGATCGCCGATGCCGCGCCGGTCGGAGCGCTGCACCCAGACGCTGTCGTTCAGGCTGGCCAGCCAGTGGACGAATTTGGAGGCTTTCAATTCCTCCTTCGCGACCATCGCGGCGCCGGTCGTGCCGCTGATCACCATGATGTCGAGCCAGGTGCAATGATTGGCGATGAAGAGCGTATTCTCGCGCCGGTAGCTGCCCTCGACCTGCAGGCGCAGGCCGCTGTTATAGCCGACATACCAGAGGAACCGGCGCGGCCAGGGCGATTTCGCACCGACCAGCTTCCACAGATAGTGGAGCGGCACGCAGACCAGGATGGCGATGCCGAGCCCGGCGAAACGGCGCCAGCGGCGCAGTCTCGCCATCATGGGGCCTGTTCCCCGCCGCGGCTCATTCAGTCCTTGCGCCCCAACGACACGCCGTAGAGCTCCATGCGGTGATCGACGAGGCGGTAGCCCAGCTTCTCGGCGATCCGGCGCTGCAGCGCCTCCAACTCCTCGTCAACGAACTCGATGACGTTGCCGGTCTCGACGTCGATCAGATGGTCGTGATGGGTCTCCGCCGCCGCCTCATAGCGGGCGCGGCCGTCGCCGAAATCGTGCCGCTCCAGGATGCCGGCTTCCTCGAACAGGCGCACGGTGCGGTAGACGGTGGCGATGGATATGCCGGGGTCGATCGCGGACGAGCGCTGGTGCAGCGCCTCCACGTCGGGATGGTCCTCGGCCTCGGACAGGACGCGCGCGATCACCCGGCGCTGCTCGGTGATGCGCAACCCCTTTTCGGCGCACAGGGCTTCGATGTCGATCTTGCGGGTCATGATGTCCGGCCTGCCTAGCCCAAACTATATGCGGGTGGAAGCCGCCGCGCCCGGCCTGAAACGCAATCGGCCCGCCGCTCGCGCCGGGCGAGCAGCGGGCCGATCAGGCAGGGCCGAAAGTCAGGCGCGCTTGGCGGCGGGCTTGCCGGTCCGGCGGCGCTTGGTGCCGAGGCCGATCTTCTTGGCCAGGGCGCGGCGCTGTTCGGCATAATTGGGAGCGACCATCGGATAGTCGGCGTTCAGGCCCCACTTCTGACGATATTGATCCGGGGTCATGCCGTAATGGGTCATCAGATGCCGCTTCAGCATCTTCAACTTCTTACCGTCTTCCAGGCAGACGATGTAATCGGGCTTGATCGACGACCGGACCGACACGGCCGGTTCGGGCCGCGCGGCCGGCGCTTCTTCGCGCGTGCCAAGGCCGGAAAGCGCGTTGTGGACGTTGGCAATCAACGTCGGGAGGTCGTTGACGGCGACGCTATTATTGCTGACGTGCGCCGAGACGATATCGGCGGTCAGGGTGATCAGCGTTTCAGGGAAGCTATCCTGGTTTTCCATCGAACTTGACCTTCTCTTGGTAATCGCGACGCCGATACAGACCGCGTCGAACCGACCGTCCGATTAGGTCCGTTCTGGCGGAAAGACAAGTACGGTGGCTCACTTTATTAAGTGGCGGAATCGAGATCGGATGGACGTGACAGGGAAAGCGCGTCGTATAGCTGGCCGTCGGCGCCGCTATAATAGCGTGGCCGGCGACCGACCAAAGTAAAACCTGAACTATTATAGAGATTTAAGGCAGTATTACCTTCCCGCACTTCAAGGTGTAGACGATTGGCGCCGCGCGCCGCTGCATCCGCCTCGAAATGGCGCATCAGGGTGCGGCCGATACCATGGCCCTGCGCGGCGTGGCTCACAGCGAGCAGCAGCAGTTCCGCTTCATCGAGAACGATCCGCGAGAGCGAGAAGCCAAGCAATTCCCCGTCCGCATCTCGCGCCAACGTGAGCCAGACGCCCGGCATCGGCAGCAGGCCGGCACATTGGGCGTAGGTCCAGGCCTCGCCGAAGCGGGGGTCGAAGGCGTCCTGCATCACCGCGACAACGGCGGGCAGGTCGGTGGCGTCCCCCGCGACGACGATGGAGCCGGTCACGCCGGCACCATCGGCTTGGCGTCGGGCGCGCGGCCGTAAAGGGGGCGGGGCGGCAAGCTGCGCAGGGCGGCGGGAAGCCGCAGGACAGCAGCGGTCCTGGGCAGTGAGTCGCGCGCCTCACCCCAGCCGCGAGCCGCGACCAGCGTCGGCGCGCCCGAGCCGATCACCAGGCTGTTCTCACTCGCGCGCGCGGCCTCTGCTGGGCTGAGCGATTGCAGCACATCGGTAGGCGCGAGCGGATCACCGGCGAAGTTTTGCACGAAAAGCTGGCCATGTCCCCCCTCAAGCGCGGCGGTGACCGGGGCGCCGCCCGATTCCGCCATCGCCGCCAGCAGGGCGCAGGCGCTGTAGCCGGCGAGCGGGACGTTCCAGCCGATCGCCAGGCCGTGCGCGGCGGCGAGCCCGACGCGCAGCCCGGTGAAGCTGCCGGGGCCGCAATCGACCAGGATCGCGTCGGGCCGGCGGTCGCCCAGCATCGCGGCGATGATCGGCATCAGCCGCTCGGCATGGCCGCGCTGGATGATCTCATGATGCTCGGCCAGGACCGTGCCGTCCGCGCCGAGCAGGGCCGCGGAACAGGCCGCGGAGACGGTGTCGATGACGAGAGTGGAGGAAGGCGCCGCCATAAGAGCCTCCTAGACCGCCTCGACCGACTCCACCTCTGGCACATAATGTTTGAGCAGGCTCTCGATGCCGTTCTTCAGCGTCATCGTGGAAGAGGGGCAGCCCGAACAGGCGCCCTGCATGGCCAGGAAGACCCGGCCTTCCCTGAAGCCGCGATAGACGATGTCGCCCCCATCCTGCGCCACCGCCGGGCGGACGCGGGTGTCGATCAGCTCGCGGATCTGGGCGACGATCTCGGCGTCGGCGGGGTCGTCCTCGATCGCGTCGGAGGCGATGTGGATGCCGGCGGCGCTGCCCGGTGCGAACAGGGGCGCGTCACTGACGAAATGGTCGAGCAGGACTTCCAGCACCTGCGGACGCAGGTCGCGCCATTCGACGCCGGGGGCGGCGGTGACGGAGATGAAGTCGCGGCCATAGAACACGCCTTCGACGTCGCCGATCGAGAACAAAGCCGCGGCGAGCGGCGAAGCTTCGGCTTCCTCATAGGAAGCGAAGTCGCGCGTGCCCGCCGTCATGACCTGGCGGCCGGGCAGGAATTTCAGCGTCGCCGGATTGGGCGTCTGTTCGGTCTGGATCAGCATGAGGTGGATGTGGTCTATTCCGCTGCATGATCAAGTGGAAACTCATCGCCGCGCTGGCCGCCACGACAATCGCCAGTTGCGGGAGCGCGGCGCAGCCGATTAGTCCGCCGACCGGTGCGGCACCGCCCCGGCTGGTTTCCGGTGGGATCACCAACATGGATTATCCGGCCGCGGCGATCCGAGCACGTGAACAGGGCAATGTTCGAATTGCGTTAAATATCGGCGTGGACGGCGCGGTGACGGACTGCGCTGTCACCACATCTTCTGGAAGCGAGGCGCTGGATAGCGCCACATGTGCGATTGCGCGCGAGCGATTTCGCTTCACGCCCGGTCGGACCTCAGACGGCCTCGCGGCGCCCTCGGTCTATCGTCAGAGCGTGCGTTGGGTGTTGCCGGACGTCAGGGATGGCAATCCGTTTGGAACCTTTTCGGTCGCCCTTACCGCAACGCTGCGAGACGACGGCGAGATAGTTTCCTGTACCGGCCAGGCAGATGGAGAAGACGAACCGGCGGAAGTGGAGTCGTGCCGCGCGATGCTGGGCCGGTGGCCGGGTTGGGACATCATGCGTTCGAGTTTCACGCAAGTCTCGCACGTCTTCGCGTTCACCCCCGAGGGTAGCTCGCCGGAACCCTACTCGTCGGGATGGGGCGCACAGCTCATCTCGACCGAGATCGAATTGCTGATCGGGCCGGACGGGAGGACCATCGGTTGCGGCGAGCCTGGCGGAGCCGTGCAGAGGCCCTGCCCGGCCGGATCCGCTGGTGTGCCGCAATTCCAATCGTCGCCGGAACCCGAACGGCGGGGGCGCTTGATGATCGCTCTGTTCGGGATCGCAAGACGCTGAGGCTCAGGCGGTGCCGCTGGTCGGCCCCTCATGCAGCCAGCACGGGTCCCAGCTCGGCTCGGGGCCGAAGCGGGCGACGAGGAAGTCGACCAAAGCGCGGACGCGGGCGGTGGTGGCGCGGCCGGGGGGCATGACCGCGTGGAGCGCGCCGTGGGCGGGCTCGCGGTCGAGCAGGACCGGAAGCAGCGCGCCGCTTTCGATCCCGGGCGAGGCGATGAAGCTGGGCAGGAGGCAGAGGCCGAGGCCCGCCTCGGCCGCCGCCCGGAGCATGTCGCCGCTGTTGGAGCGAAGGATGGCCTTGACGCGCGGCGTTTCAAGATTGCGGCCGTCGCCGAACCGCCACGTCTCGCCCGAATAGAGCAGAATGTCGTGGTCGGCGAGGTCGGCGAGGGTGACCGGGACACCCTTGCGCTCGAGATAGGCGGGGCTGGCGACGACCAGCTTGCGAACCGGGGCGATGCGCCGGGCGATCAAGGATGAATCGGCGAGCTGGCCGATGCGGACGGCAAGGTCGTAGCCGCCTTCGGTGAGGTCGACATTGGTGTCGCTCAAATCGATGTCGAGCTCGACCAGGGGATGCTCGCGAACGAAATCCGCGAGCGCGGCATTCAAGTGGGCGATGCCGAAGGAGATGGGCGCGGTGAGGCGGATCGGGCCGGCAATCTGCGTGACCGCCTCGGCCACCACCTCGCGCGCCGCTTCCAGTTCGGCGAGCACGCCGGCGGCGCGGGCATAATAGGTCTGGCCGATGTCAGTGGGCTTGGCGCCGCGCGCGGTGCGGGTCAGCAGGCGGGCGCCGAGCCCCTCCTCAAGCCGCGCGACGCGGCGGGAGAGGACCGGCTTGGACAGGCCCATGCGCTCGGCGGCCCGGGCGAAGGAGCCGGTCTCCACGACGCGGACGAAGGAGAGGACGTCCACGAGATCGACGGTCGAGTGTTCCATAATCCGCAACACCGCAATAACTGGAGGTTGGCTTCTGGGAACGCTGCTAGCCCCATAAATGGATGGCTGCAATTCATCCCAAGGGAGCAGCCATCATGAATATCCTCATCCTCACCAGCAGTGCCCAGGGCGACGCTTCGGTCTCGACCGGCCTGGCCAATCACTTCGCCGCCGAGTTGCGCGCGAACAATCCGGGCGCGCAGGTCGTCACCCGCAATCTGGGCCGCGACCCGTTGCCTCACCTGACCGAAGAGACCGTCGCCGGCATCCGTGCCGAGGCGACCACGCCGGCGGAAATCGCCGCCCGCGACCTGTCCGATCTTTTGCTCGACGAGGTCCGCGCCGCCGACCTGATCGTGATCGCCAGCCCGATGTACAATTTCGGCATCAGTTCGACACTGAAGACCTGGTTCGACCATATCCTTCGGCCGCGCGTCGCCTTCCGCTACAGCGAAGCTGGCCCGGAAGGGCTGCTCGGCGGGCGCAAGGTGGTGGTGATCCAGAGCCGCGCCGGCGTCTATGAAGCCGGCAATCCCGCGGACAGCGAGGAACCGCATCTGCGCACCATGCTGGGCTTCGCGGGCTTCGACGACATCGTCTTCGTACGCGCCGAGGGGCTGGCCTTTGGCGAGGAGGCGGCCAACGCGGCATTGGCCAAGGCGCGGGGCGAGCTGGCAGCGCTGGCGGCCAACCCGCTGCCGCTGGCCGCGTGAATTAACCTTTTGTGGACAAGTGCTTCCCATCGTTTTGGCAGACCCGTCCAACGTAACGGGGCCGTTCCGACCGGCGTTTGTTCATCCGGGGTTTATTTTGCGGCGCAGCAATGGAGGGACGCCGACTTCATGGCGTCAGGGGCGTCCCTTCAATGGCTATGTATGTTTACAATACCCGTGGCGAGCCGGTCGGGTTCGTGATGGAAACCTTCATCCACACATTCGACGGACAGCCGGTCGGCCGCATCATCGGCTCGCGCGTGCACCGCTTCGACGGCTCCTATGTCGGCGAATGGTGGAAGGAAATGGTGGTCGAGCGCCCGGAAGGCCGGCCGCGCAACCTGCCGCCGATGCCGGTGCCGCCGCGCCGCGAACCGCCAGGTGCGTCGTTCAACCGGCGGGTGGTGCTGCACGGCGGCTATCGCGACACGTTCAATCTGCTGACCGAACCGGCTTACGGCCACGCGGCGGAATGACCCCCGATCTGCTGCACGCCGGATGAATGCGGCGTAGCAGCAGGTTCAGGTCGCAAGGCGCACATCTCCCCTCATCCCGCCGCCACGGTCGAGTGACCGTGTCCGGCGGAGGATCAGGAGGATGTATCATGCGTAAATTGATGATCGCTGCGGCGGGCCTCGCCGCCGTTCTCGTGCCGGTCGCCAGCGCTTCGGCGCAGCCTGGCCACTATGGCCGTGGCGGCGGCTATTATGGCCACAACAATCGTGGCGAGGTCGCCCGCGAAATGCGCGAGTGCCGCCGCGAGCTGCGCCGCGCCGACAGCCGCCGCGAATATCAGCGCGAGCTGCGCGAATGCCGCCGCGAGATCGCCCGGGCGCAGCGCGGCGATCGTTACGGCTGGCGCGACGGCCGCCGCGACCGCCGGGATGACCGCCGCGGTTATCGCAATCGCGACTATCGCCGCGGCTGGTAAGGCCGGGCGAACGGGCCGCGGGGGAAACCTCGCGGCCCTTTTCCTTTGCGCTCGGGACGGGATCGCCCCGGCGGCGCAGCGGGGATGGGGCCGACGCTCGCTTCAGGCGCGCGCCGGCCCCTCCCTCGATACACAACCGGAGGGACAAGCGGACCCGGGGTGGGAAGGACGGGCATTGCTGCCGCCCGCCGGATCCACCGCCGCAAATGCCGCGAATCGCTTGAGCGCGAACTGAATGCGCGCGTAAGCCATTGTTAAGGCAGCAGATCCGTGAGGATCGTCAGGCCTGGCGAGCCGCCCAGGCCGCGCGCAGCGAGACCTTGTCGATCTTTCCGGTGCCGAGCTTGGGCAAGGGTTCGGGCGAAATCCAGATCGCGCTCGGGACCTTGTAGGCGGCCAGCTTCGTCGCCGCGAAGGCGCACAATTCCTCCTCGGTCAGACTCTTGCCCTCGTCCAGATGGACGACCGCCACCGGCTCCTCGCCCAGCCGGTCGCTCGGCACCCCGAACACGCTGGCTTCCGACACCGCCTCATGCGCGTAGAGCGCGGCCTCGACCTCGACGCAGGAGATATTCTCGCCGCCGCGGATGATGATGTCCTTCTTGCGATCGACGATGAACAGATAATCGTCCTCGTCGAGGTAGCCGATGTCGCCGCTGCGGAACCAGCCGTCGGCGGTGAAGGCCGCGGCGGTGGCGGCGGGATCGCGGAAATAGCCTTCAATGTTGGCGGCGGAGCGGATCGACACTTCGCCGCGCTCGCCCGCCGGCAATTGCTTGCCGTCATCGTCCAGGATCGCGAGTTCCACGATCGGCGCGGTGCCGCGGCCCGTAGAATTGGGCTTCGCGGCATAATTGGAGCGGACATTGCCGCAGCCGACCGCATTGGTTTCGGTCAGGCCATAGCCAATCGCCGGCTCGGCGGTCTTGAACGTGTCGCGCAGGCGCTGGACGTGGTCGGCCGGGCGGGCCGCGCCGCCGGCGGCGATGTCGGTCAAGGTCGAGAGATCATATTTGTCGTGGTCGGGATGCTGCATCAGCTCCAGGCTCATCGTCGGCACGCCGACGAAATAGGTGATCTTCTCCGCCTCGATCAGCCGAAGCGCTTCCCCGGCATCCCATTTCTTCATCAGCACCATCGAACGGTTGATGACGAAGCTGTTGAGCATGACCGGGATTTCGCCGGTGACGTGGAAGAGGGGCACGTTGACCAGGGTGCGCAGATTTTCCGGCGGGGGCGTGCCCTCGCTGATCAGCACCGCCTTCAGCGCGGCGAGCGAGAGGCTGTAATTATAGACGCCGGTGGTGACCGCCCGATGGGTCGAGAGCGCGCCCTTGGCATTGCCGGTGGAGCCGGAGGTGAAGAGGATGGTGGCGTGATCCTCCGGCGCGATCTGGGGCAATTGCGCATCGGCGCCTCCCTTTGCGTGCAGCGGCGCGAGCGCCTCGGCGGCGGGGCGTTCGACCGGCAAAGTGACGATCTCGCCCGCAAAGCCGGTTTCCGCCACCCGCGCGGCGCGCGGCGCGTCGGCGATCACCAGTTTCGGTTCGGTCAGTTTCAGCGCGTGATCGAGCTCGGCCGACGTCCACCAGCCATTGATCAGGGTGGCGATGCCACCCGCTTTCACCACCGCCATGTAGCTGAGGATCCAGCTCGGGCAGTTGCGCATCGCGATCGCGACCCGATCGCCCTTCTGGATGCCGAAGCCGCCGACCAGGGCCGGGGCGAGCTGGTTCGCATGGGTGGCGAGATCGGCGAAGGTCAGCCGCTCGCCATCCGCGACCACCGCCTCATTGGCGCCGTGCAGCATGCAGAAAACGTCGAAGAACATCGGCAGGGTCGGCGGCAAATTTGTGACGATGGCCCGGCCATTTTCGTCGCTGCCGATCTGAATCGGACCACCCGGCCCGGTGACGGCCGCAACCATCGCGTCGATCTTGCGGTCGAGTTCACTACCCATCGCCCAAAACTCTCCTTTCGGCGCTCTTTCGCGGCGCTTCTTCACGCACTATGAGGGCGCTTGGCTGGTGGGGGAAGCCCTTGTGATGGCACAAACGGGTAATGTGATGACGGCGACGCCGCCGACCGGATATTGGATGCACAATCTCGATCCGGTGGCGCTCGACCTCGGCTTCTTCGAGATCCGCTGGTACAGCCTGGCCTATCTGGCCGGGATCATCATCGGCTATGTGTATTTGCTGCGGCTGATCAAGAAGCCCGGCGCGGCGATGGCTCGGCGTCATGCCGACGATTTCGTCTTCTACGTCACGCTCGGCATCATCCTGGGCGGGCGGCTCGGCTATGTGCTGTTCTACAAGCCGATGGATTATATCGCCGATCCGCTCTCGATCCTGCGGCTGTGGGATGGCGGCATGTCCTTCCACGGCGGCCTGATCGGCTCGGCGCTGGCGGTGCTTTATCTGGTCAAGAAGAACGGGCTGAGCTTCCTGAGGGTCAGCGACTATGCGCTGATGTGCACGCCGTTCGGCCTGCTGTTCGGGCGGCTCGCCAATTTCGTGAACGGCGAATTGTGGGGCCATCCGACGAATGTGTCGTGGGCGGTGCGCTTCCAGGAGCCGCCGGGCGGACAGGTGTGGGGACCGCCGCGCCATCCCAGCCAGCTCTATGAGGCGGCGCTGGAGGGGGTTTTGCTCTTCATCGTGTTGTGGGCCCTGTTCTCCTTCACCCGCGCGCGCTGGAAGCCCGGTTTGCTGACCGGCGTGTTCCTGATCGGCTATGGCGTCAGCCGCTTTGCGGTCGAGTTCTTCCGCATGCCGGACGAGCATCTGCAGGGCCTGGCCGCGCAGACCGGCCTGTCCATGGGGCAGTGGCTGACCGTGCCGATGCTGCTGCTCGGCCTCTATCTCATTTTCACCGCGCGGGGCCGCGATCCGATCGTCGTGAATGGCGACGGCGCGATCGAGGCGCCGCCGCCCGACGATGACGGCTACGACACCCAGCCCGCCTGACCTCGCAGCCGCGCTGAAGGCGCGGATCGCGGCGCAAGGGCCGATCAGCGTCGCCGATTATGTCGCGGCGGCGAACGCGCATTATTACGCGACGCGCGACCCGTTCGGCGTGGCCGGCGACTTCGTCACCGCGCCGGAGATCAGCCAGATGTTCGGCGAGCTGGTCGGGCTGTGGCTGGCCGATTTGTGGCAGCGCGCGGGCAGGCCGGCCGAGGCGCATTATGTCGAGCTGGGGCCGGGCCGGGGAACGCTGGCGGCGGATGCGCTCAGGGCGATGCGCGGCGCGGGGCTGAGCCCGCCCATCGATCTGGTTGAGACGAGCCCAATGTTGCGCGACGCGCAGCAGGTGGCGCTGCCCGCGGCGCGCTGGCACGATTCGGTCGATGGCTTGTCCGAGACGGCGCCGTTGCTGCTGGTCGCCAACGAATTCTTCGACGCTCTGCCGGTGCAACAATGGCGGCGCGGGGCCGATGGTTGGCGGGAATTGGTGGTCGGCCTGGATGAAGGCGTTTTGCGGCGGGGCCCTGGAGCGGCATCGCCGCCCCCGCCCTTCGCCGCGCGGTTCGAGCAAGAAGGGGCGATCGTCGAGGCGCAGCCGGAGGCCATTGCCATCGTCCGCGCGCTCGCGGCGCGGCTGCGCGCCCAGGGCGGGGCGGCGCTGATCGTAGATTACGGCCATGCGCGGCACGGCCAGGGCGATACGCTGCAGGCGGTGTCGCGGCACGAATTTGCCGATCCGTGGGTTGCGCCGGGCGAGCAGGACCTGACCGTGCATGTCGATTTCGAGGCCTTGGGCGAGGCGGCGCGAGAGGAAGGCGTGAAGCTGTTCGGCCCGGTCGCGCAGGGGGCTTTCCTGCGCGCGATGGGGATCGATTTGCGCGCGGCGAGCCTGGCCAAGGCCGCGCCGGAGCGGACCGAGGAGATCGTCGCGGCGCGCGAGCGGCTGACTGCGCCGGATCAGATGGGCAAATTGTTCAAGGTGATGGCATTGGTTGCGCCGGGCTGGCCGGCGCCGGAAGGATTTCAGGGATGATCGCCTATCGCGACGCGACCGTGGCCGACGCCGAATTGATGGCGCGGATCGGGCCGCAGACCTTCACCGAGACGTTCGGGCACCTTTATTCGCCGGAGAATCTGGCGGCCTTCCTCGAATATCATTCGGTCGAGAACTGGCGGGGCGAGCTGACCAATGCCGACTATGCCGTGCGGATCGCCGAGGAGGATGGCGTCGCGGCCGGCTTCGCCAAAATCGGGCCGCCGTCGCTGCCGTTCGAGGCGAAGGGCAAAGCTGCGGAACTGCGCCAGCTCTATGTGCTGAAGCCGTGGCAGGGGGCGGGGGTGGCCGCGACCCTGATGGACTGGGCGATCGCCGAGGCGCGGCGGCGCGGGGCGGAGGAGATGTATCTGTCGGTCTTCATCGACAATCACCGGGCCCGGCGCTTTTACGCGCGCTACGGCTTCGAACAGGTCGGCACCTACGACTTCATGGTCGGCACCCACGTCGACCTCGACCTGGTGATGCGGCTGGAACTCTAGCTCAGCGCGGGCAGCGCGGGTCCTGCGGGCAGACCATGAAGCGGGACGGCGGGGCTGCGGTGCCGACCTCGCCAGAGGTGGGCGGGGGCGGATTGTTGCCGGTGCAGCTAGGGAGGTTCCGCCGTTCGCGCGCGGCGGCGGCGCATTGCTCTGCGGTCGGCTTGTTGGTGCTCATGTCGCGCGGCTCGGGCCCGGCGACGGTGCCGAACGACAAGCTGCCGGCCGACAGCAGGCTCAAAAGCATCAGATTCATTTCCACCCCCGGCTCGCGGACCGACTCGGCGGCGCGATCGGGCGAGATTAGCAGCGTCGCCGGGCGCTCGCCACCCGCGGGCTGGCGCGGCCGCGAGCGGGGCGGCTATAGCTGTCGGAACCGCGGGAGGGGCGCAGACACGTGAGCCACGTTTTCATCTCCTACAAGCGCGAGGATATCGACCGGGTCGGGCCGCTCGTGGACGCGCTGCGCGGCGCGGGGCTCGACGTGTGGTGGGACCAGGACATTCCGCCCGGCGGCTCCTGGCGCGAGACAATCGTCGAGAAACTGGACGGCTCAGCTTTGTGCGTGGCGATCTGGTCGGAGCATTCGGTCGGTACCGAAGGCCGGTTCGTGCGCGAGGAGGCGGAGCGCTCCGCCCGGCGCAGCGCCTATCTGGGTGTGCTGATCGACGCCGTGCCGCCGCCGTTCGGCTTTTCCGAATGGCAGGCGATCAGCATGACCGACTGGGACGGCCGGGCCGACGATCCGCAGCTCAAATATCTGATCGACACGGTGAAGGCGACTTTGGCCGGCGAGCCCGCGCCTGCGCCGGAACGCGTGGCGCCGCGCAGGAAAGCGGCAGCGAAGTCGCGGCTGCCGCTGCTGATCGGCGGCAGTTTCGCCTTTGCCGCCGCCGCTGCGGCCCTGGTCTGGTTTGCGCCGTGGCGCGCCGGCGCCGTGCAGACGCCGACCGCCTTCGTCACCGAGCGGCTGGCGCAGAGCGACTGCACCTGGGCCGGGATCGGCGAGGCGACGGCGATGGAGGATGGCGAGCATATCAGCCTGAAAGGCATCGCCGCCGCGCCGGAAGCGGTGCAGGCGTCGCTGCTGCGCCAGGCGGCGGAAGCGAAGGTGCCGCTGGCCGGGGTCGAGGTGCGCGAGCTTTCCGCCGCGCCGCCGGAGATTTGCGCCGAACTGGCGATGCTGAAGCCGTTTCGAGCGCCCGCCAATGCGCGGCGGCTGACCATCATTCCGCCACGGGACCGGCTGCAGCGCCACGAAGGCGCGCTGGAAGGCTGGTTCGAATGGGAGATCAACTGGGCCGGGCTCCCGCGCCACGCCGCCTTGCTCGGGCTGGACAGCCAGGGCGGCATCGAGATGCTGATCCCCGATCTGCACGCCTATCGCAGCGCCGCGCCGCCGGTGCGGCAGAATGGCGAACTGGCGACCTATCAGGCCGGGTTCACCGATGAGGGGCAGGGCGTGCGCAATGTCGGCCTGATCCTGATGACCGCCAATGCGCCGATCGACGAGGGGCTGGTCAATGCGATCGGCACGGAGGCGACGGCGGCCTTTCTGCAGCGCGTCGACGCGGCGGCGAAAGCGGGTGGCTGGACGTTCGAACTCGGGCTCGTCCGCTGCGGCTTCGAGGGCGGCGAGAATAGGCCATGCTGAATACGCCGGTGGAGGTGATCCGCGCCGGGCTGCTGGCGGAGGTGCCGCACGGCTTTCTGGGCCGGCGGGGCGGCGTGTCGACGGGGGTCTGCGCCGGGCTGAACACCGGCTTCGGTTCGGGCGACGATCCGGAGTTGGTGGCGCAGAACCGGCGGCTGGCGGTCGAGGCGGTCGCGCCGGGCGCTGCTCTGGTCTCCTGCTACCAGATCCATTCCGAGCGGGTGGCGCAGGTCAATGCGCCCTGGCCGGACGACCAGCGGCCGGAGGCGGATGCGATGGTGACGGACCGGCCGGGCGTCGCGCTCGGTATCCTCACCGCCGATTGCACGCCGGTGCTGCTGGCGGACGCGGAAGCGGGCGTGATCGGCGCGGCGCATGCGGGCTGGAAGGGGGCGTTTGCGGGGGTGCTGGAGAATGTCGTGGCGGCGATGGCGCGGCTCGGGGCGCGGCGCGAGCGGATCGTGGCCGCGGTCGGCCCGGTGATCGCGCGCAAGAGCTATGAGGTGGACGAGGGCTTCTTCACCCGCTTCACCGCCGCCGATCCGGAGCATGAGCGCTTCTTCGGGGAGGGCAAGCCCGGCCATTATCAGTTCGACCTGGAGGCGTTTGCCTTGTCTCGGCTCGCGGCGGCGGGGGTGCGGCGGGTCGAGGCGCTGGGGTTGGACACCTATGCCGATCCGGACCGCTTCTACAGCTTCCGCCGCGCGACCCATCTGGGCGAGCCGGGCTATGGCCGGCAGCTGTCGATCATTGCTTTGCCCGGGTAACCGTTACCCCGGACCTAGCCTGAAATCAGGTCCAGAGCCGCTGGCCACAGCCTATGTCCGCAATGGGTGGAAAGCGGACCTGCGGCGAGGTGCTCTCTAACTATTCGTGGGCAGGCCGCCACTCAGAGGCCCGGCGTGGTCGGTATATGGAAGCGGGCGGCGTTGTCTCGCTGGGAGGGTGAGGTGGCTAACCATGTCATCATGCGGCGGATGCTTAGTTCCATGGTGTTCCATTCGGCGGTGCCAACTAGGTGCCCCCACGCGCCCTTCTGGTCGGGCTTCAGCAGGGGATTTACGCCAAGTTCTTGTCCGCTGCCGAAGCGATCTGCTCGACCGATCCATTCGAGGTCGGAAATGCCGACAGGTCGCCACGAGAATCGCACGCCGATATCCGAAACCACCACGTAAGCGTCATAATCGGATCTGAGGCCGGTTCCGGGGACAAAACCGGTGTAGCGCGGATCGTTTAGGGCGTAGTGTGGTGCGGTCCTGATCTTTTGCAGAAACAGCCGACGTGCGGAATTTTCATCTCGTCGGTCCGGATCAATCGAGACGCCTGCGAAGCGCCCAAGTATGCCGCCATCTGTGACTTGGTGAACGACCCCCGGACACTCTGACGCATGGACATCAGGCGAGTATCTGCCGACGTCTAAATCGCGCACATCATCCGACAACTCCAGCCAGGCGACAGGCACGTAAATGATCGTCTGCTCAAAACGAAAGATTCTGACATTCGCAAGCCCGCCCTGGGGCAATTGAAGGTTCGCCAACTCGGGGAGCGGGGGGCACTCGGGTGGTTTTGGCGGAGGCTGCCGCCCCTCCCGCAATTGCCGTGCTCGTTCCTTCATGAAGTCTGATTGTCCGCAGCCGCTCACCGCAAGTGCGATGGAGCAAACGACTGCCGCGATCTGCCGGTTCAACGCTGCCTCGCTTGACTTCGGAATGTCCCGATTTTGTCTCGCCGAAGAGCGGTTAAGTGTCTGTTACTGATATTCGTGAGATTTTAAGGCCGAACGTCCGCGTTGGGACGATGGCGGACATTCCGCCTTCAGATGGGGCCAAATAGCGGCCACTGTCTCCGCCCCTCGACAAAGGAAAGCGGATGCCGGATCACGTCCGGCATGACGGGGGGATATTGATGGTCGCAGCGCGCTGGGGTTTCTGGGGCGGGCTGGTCCTGTTCATTGTCATGCTGATCGCGCCGGCGCCGGAGGGGATGCCGGTGCCGGCGTGGCGGGCGGCTTCTTTGGTGGCGCTGATGGCGATCTGGTGGATGACGCAGGCCCTGCCGCTCACCGCCACGGCGCTCGTGCCCTTCCTCGCCTTCCCGATGATGGGGATCATGACCGCGGGCGAGACGGCGGCGTCTTATTGGTCGCCGATCCTGTTCCTGGTGCTGGGCGGGGCGATGATCGCGCTGGCGATCGAGCGGACCGGGCTGCACCGGCGGCTGGCGCTGGCGATCGTGAAAAGGGGCGGGGGGACGGCGGGGAGCATGCTGCTCGCCTTCATGACCGCGACCGCGATCATCTCCATGATCGTCTCCAACACCGCGACGACCCTGATCATGATGCCGATGGCGCTGGCGGTGCTGAAGGCGGCGGGGACTCCGGAGAAGGTGACGATCGGTTTTCCCGGTGCGCTCGTCATGGGCATCGCCTTCGCAGCGACGATCGGCGGCTTCGGCACCATCGTCGGCTCGCCGACCAATGCGATCGCGGTCGGCATCGTCGATCGGCTGGCAGGTGTGCAGATCGATTTCCTGACCTGGGCGATGTTCGGCATTCCGGTGGTTCTGATCTCGGTGCCTTTGTGCTGGCTGATCCTGATGCGGGTGCAGCAGGTGAAAGGCGGCGAGTTCGATCCGGTCGCCGCGCAGGAAGGGATTGGCGAGGTCGGCGCCTGGTCCAGCCCGGAAAAGAGGCTGGTGCCCCTGGTCGCGGCGGTGACGGCGGGCTGGGTGCTGCTGCCCTTGCTGACGCCCTGGCTCCCGGGCGACGCGCTGACCGATGGGACGGTGGCGGTGCTGGGCGCTTTGGCCTTGTTCGTGATTCCCGACGGGACCGGGCGGCCCTTGCTGACCTGGGACGAGGCGAACCGGTCGCCCTGGGGGGTGATCATGATGTTCGGCGGCGGCCTCGCGCTCGCCGCCGGGATCGGCGAATCGGGGCTGGCGAGCTGGCTCGGCGGCGTGCTGGAGCCTTTGGGTGGGGTGCATCCGGTGATCATCGCCGCGGTGCTGGTGGCGATCGTCATCCTGATCACGGAGTTCGCGTCCAACGTCGCGGCGGCGAGCGCGGTGATGCCGGTGGTCGCCGGGCTGATCCTCGCGACCGGGGTCGATCCCCTGATGCTGGCGATTCCGGCGGCGTTCGCGGCGAGCTGGGGCTTCATGCTGCCGGCCGGGACGGGCCCGAACGCGATCGCCTGGGCGACCGGGCACATCGCTTTGCCGCGGATGCTGAAGGCCGGATTGCTGCTCGATCTGGCCGGGATCGTGGTCATGGTCGGAACGGTGTGGGCAATCACCGCCATGATCGGCTAGGGGCAGCGCCAAAGGAGCCAATCAATGGAAGACGAATCCGAGATCACCGGCGCGACCCAGCGTCGCCGGCCCAAGCCGCCCGTGGTGGCGATCAACAATCGCAAGCTGAAGCCATCGACCCTGATGATGGGCCACGGCTTCGATCCGACCTTGTCGGAAGGCTCGCTGAAGCCGCCCATCTTCCTGACCTCGACCTTCGTGTTCGAGAATGCGGCGGCGGGTAAGCATTTCTTCGAGGGCGTGACCGGCAAGCGTCCGGGCGGCGCGGAAGGGCTGATCTATTCGCGCTTCAACGGCCCGAACCAGGAGATTCTCGAGGATCGTCTTGGCCTGTGGGAAGATGCGGACGACGCGCTGGTCTTCTCGTCGGGGATGAGCGCGATCGCGACCTTGCTGCTGACTTTCGTCCAGCCGGGTGACGTGATCGTCCATTCCGGCCCGCTTTATGCGGCGACCGAGACTTTGATCGGCCGAATCCTCGGCCGCTTCGGCGTGACCTGGCTGGATTTCCCGGCAGGATCGACCGGCGACGAGATCGCGGCGGTGATCGACAAGGCCAAGGCGCAAGGCCGGCTGTCACTCATCTATCTGGAGAGCCCGGCCAACCCGACCAATGCACTGGTCGATGTCGAGGCGGTGCGCGCGGCGCGTGACGCGGCGTTCGGTGCGGACGAGCGTCCGCCGATCGCGATCGACAACACCTTCCTTGGGCCCCTCTGGGCGCAGCCGCTGCGCAACGGCGCGGATCTGAGCGTCTACAGCCTGACCAAATATGCGGGCGGGCACAGCGATCTGGTCGCGGGCGGGATTACGGGGTCGAAGGATCTGATCAATTCGATCCGCATGATCCGCAACACGATCGGCACGATCACCGATCCGAACACCGCCTGGATGCTGCTGCGCAGCCTCGAGACGCTGGAACTGCGCATGACCCGCGCTGGCGAGAATGCGGAGAAGGTTTGCGCCTTCCTGCGCGATCACCCGAAGGTCGAAAGCGTCGGCTATCTCGGCTTCCTGGAAGATGGCGGCGATGCGCGGCAGGCGGACATTTACCGCCGTCACTGCACCGGCGCGGGCTCGACCTTCTCGCTCTATCTGAAGGGCGGCGAGAAGGAGTCGTTCGCCTTCCTCGACGCGCTGAAGATCGCGCACCTCGCGGTCAGCCTGGGCGGCACCGAGACGCTGGCGAGCGCGCCGGCGGCGATGACCCATCTGTCCGTGCCGGACGAGCGCAAGCAGGCGCTCGGGATCACCGACAATCTGGTGCGCATCTCGATCGGCGTCGAGGATGCCGACGATCTGGTCGCCGACTTCGACCAGGCGCTTGGCGCGGTTTAGTTGATCCTCCCCTGCATTTGCAGGGGAGGGGGACCGCCGAAGGCGGTGGAGGGGCCGGCGCAAAGCGCCGGTTCTTCTACTTTTGAAGAATTCCGCGCCTTCGGCGCAGCCCCTCCACCATGCTTCGCATGGTCCCCCTCCCCTCGAAAATGAGGGGAGGATTTAGGTTAGTGCCACTCCGCCACTTCCCACCCTTCGGCCTTTGCCAGGTCGAGGAGTGGGCCGTGCGGATTGGCGGCGACGGGTTCGTCGGCCCAATGGTGGACGACGGCGTCAGAGACGTGGTCGGAATAGAAGCGGACGTGGATCGCGTCGCGCTCCAGCCCCTGATCGCGAAGCCAGGCGAGGATCATGTCCTTCTTGGCCGCGCCATAGCAATTGGCGCCGTCGATGCTGGCGAGGGTGCGGCCCTGGCCGTCAATATGCTGCAGCGTGCCGATCACGTCGTCGAAGCCGAGCCGCTGCGCGATCGCGGCGGCGTAGAGACGGTAGGAAGCGGTGGCGAGGACGAGGCGGCGGCCTGCCGCCTTGTCGGCGGCGATGGCCGCGCGGGCGCCGGGCAGGATGTTGCCGGCGAGCTGCGCATCGGCGAAGCTTTCCACCGCCGCGGCCAGCCGCGCGGGCGCGGGCCTGTGTCTTATACACATAT
>JAFAEG010000048.1 GCA_023424095.1 Pseudomonadota bacterium
AAAACTACGCCCGCCTCGGGGCGCGGCCCCTCCACCATGCTGCGCATGGTCCCCCTCCCCTCGAAATCGAGGGGAGGATTTTTAGGCCCGCCGCCAGTCCGTCCCCTGCGGACCGTCCTCGAGCAATATGCCCTCGGCGGCCAGTTCGTCCCGAATCCGGTCGGCCTCAGCGAAATCGCGGCGAGCGCGCGCAGCCTTTCGATCCTCTATCGCTTGGGCAATCTGATCTCTCGACCTCGATTGTGTGACAGTCGGTTGAAAAAATTCCGATGTGTTTGTGACGCCCGGCGCATAGACTGAGGCGCCTCGGAACCAGGCATCGGCGCTCTCGGACAGCAGGCCGAGCACCATGGCCGAGCCGCGCAAGGTCGCCGGGTCGTCCAGCCCGGACAACCGCGACAGCGCCAAAGGCGTGTTCAGATCGTCCGCCAGCGCCTCGATCACGCCCGCATCCGCCGCCCCCGGCGTCACATCGCCGGCGGTGCGGTAGAGCCGGTCCAATGTCGCCTTGCTCTGCGCGATCAGCGCCTCGCTCCATTCCAGCGGCTGGCGGTAATGGGCCGACAGCAGGCACAGCCGCAAAGTCTCGCCGCGATGGCCCTGGGCGAGCAGATCGCCGACCGTCACGACATTGCCGAGGCTCTTCGACATCTTCTCGGCCCCGCCCATCGACAGGAAGCCATTGTGTACCCAGTGCCGCGCTAGCGGCGCGCCGTCATGGGCGCAGCGGCTCTGGGCAATCTCATTTTCGTGGTGGGGGAAGATCAGATCCAGCCCGCCGCCATGAATGTCGATTGTGGTGCCCAGATGCTTCTCGATCATCGCCGAGCATTCGATGTGCCAGCCCGGCCGCCCCCGGCCCCAGGGCGAATCCCAGCCGATCACCTCTGGCGCCGACGGCTTCCACAGCACGAAGTCGGACGGGTCCTTCTTGTAGGACGCCACCTCGACCCGCGCGCCGGCCAGGATCGCATCCCGGTCGCGCCGCCCGAGTGCGCCATAATCAGGGTCGCTGGGCACGTGGAACAGGACATGGCCGTCCGCTTCATAGGCGTTTTTGGTCTCGATCAGCCGCGCGATCATCGCGATCATCTCATCGAGATGCTCAGTCGCCTTGGGCGCGATGTCGGGCGGCCGAACGCCGAGCGCGCCCATGTCGGCGAGGTAGAAATCCTCGTAGCGCTGCGTGATCACCGAAGGATCGACGCCCTCGTCGCGGGCAGCGTCGATGATCTTGTCGTCCACGTCGGTGACGTTGCGGGCATAGGTCAGGCTGTCCTGCCCGTGCACATGCCGGATCAGGCGGGCGAGCGTGTCGAACACCACCGCGGGGCGGGCATTGCCGATATGGGCGCGATTATAGACGGTCGGCCCGCACACATACATGGTGATGCGTGACGGGTCCGCCGGCTGGAACGGTTTCTTCTCCCGCGCCAGCGTGTCGTAAAGCCTGATCTCGGTCATTTCGTCTTCGTCGCGGCCTTGTTGCTGTTCGCCTCGCCCTCAAGCGATTGCTGCCGCCGCTCGCTCAAATCCACGAAGGTCCGCGCGAGCCCGTCGATGAGCGGGCGGGTGACCGCGTCGCGGACCCAGGCCGGGCGCTGGGCGGTGCGGCCCCAGATCGTGTCGTAGACGAAGCTGCCTGCCATGTAGAACAAGGTCGCATAGACCAACCCCTTCAGCGCACCGAAGCCCGCCCCGAGCAACCGATCCGCCCCGCCGACGCGCGAGCCGCGCACGCCCTTTGAAAGCGACCCGGCGATCAATTTGCCGCCGAACAGAGTGATGATCACGATCAGGACGAAGGCCAGCATATAGGCCCCGGACGGCGCCATCGCCCCTTCCAGCACACCCGCCAGCGGGCCGTGCAGACCCCACAGGGCCAGCACCACGAGGATCCACACCCCCAGCGACAGCACGCTATAGGTCAGGCCCTTGCGGATGCCCGTCCACAGGCCGAGGCCGACGAGCAAAACGACGATGATATCGAGCGCGGTCATCGGCTCTGGTTAAAGGCCGCAGCCACGAAGGGGAAGCATCGAAAGGTGCTGAAGGTTCACACCCCCAGGAGAGAAAAATCCGGGGGCCGAAAAGGGTGAAAGGTTCTGCCGGTTTCCGCACCGCAAACGCACGGTAACGGGGCGGCAATCATGGCTGCAAACGGTCATGCGCGCCTTATGACAGACCAAATCCTACCTGTGTCAGGCGCGATCCGAAATATTTCAGCGGCCGGGCTCGAGCGCCTTCGGTGAGCCAAATTCCGCCACGCCCGGCAACGCCAGATAGTGGAGACGCCGCACTTCGCGGCGGCCGCGGACGACGGTGTCGAGGATCAGGCCGCACATGAAGCTCATGAAGGCGACGATCATCAGGCCGGTGGCCAGGATGGCGGTCGGGAAGCGCGGGACCAGGCCGGTCTGGAAATAGGTGACGAGGATCGGCACCATCAGGATGGTGGCGAGGAGCGCCAGGAACAGGCCGAAGCCGCCATAGAAGAGCACCGGCCGCTCGATCCGGAAGAGGTGCAGGATCGTCTTCATGATCCGCCAGCCGTCGCGATAGGTGCTGAGCTTGGAGACCGACCCCTCGGGCCGCGCGGCATAGGCCGTGACCACTTCACCGACCGGCATGGCCAGCTCCAGCGCGTGCACGCTGATTTCAGTCTCGGTCTCAAAACCGCGCGCCAAGGCCGGGAAAGACTTGGCGAAACGGCGGGAGAAGATTCGGTAGCCGGAGAAGATGTCGCTGAACGTCCGGCCGAACAGGAAGGACAGGATGCCGGTGAACACCTTGTTGCCCAGCACATGGCCGCGGCGATAGGCTTCCTCGACCTCGTTCTTGCGCGCGCCGACGACCATGTCGAGTTGCTCGTCGATCAGCTTGGCGACCAGTGCAGGCGCGGCGCTCGCGTCATAAGTCGCGTCGCCATCGGCCATCACATAGATGTCGGCCTCGACGTCGGCGAACATGCGGCGGACGACATGGCCCTTGCCCTGCATCCGCTCGGTGCGGACGATCGCGCCCGCCTCCGCCGCGACCTCGCGCGTGCGGTCGGACGAATTGTTGTCGTAGACGTAGATGTCGGCCGCCGGCAGCGCGGCGCGGAAGGCCGCGACGGTCTGCCGGATCGCGGCTTCCTCATTATAGCAAGGCAGCAAAACGGCGATGCGGGGCGCGCTGGGCACCGTCATGGCCTGCACCTCGAAAGCCGCGTCCACATCCGCCATCGTCCAATAATCCGTCTTGCCTGAGCCTGTCGAAGGCCCGTCCTTATCTCACGCTTCGTTAAAAGAAGGACAGTGGTTCGACAGGCTCAGCAAGAGCGGTGATTTTTGAGCCGGTCAGGCCTTCTTGGCAGCCGGCTTCTTCGCCGCCGGCTTCTTGGCGGGAGCGGCCTTCTCCTCGGCGGGAGCCGCCTCGGCCTTGGCCTTCTTCGCCGGAGCCTTCTTGGCAGGCTTCGCCTCCTCGGCCGGCGCAGCGTCGGCGTCCGCCTTCTTGGCGGCTGCCTTCTTCGCCGGCTTCTTGGCCGGGGCGTGGTCGTGGTCGTGACCGCAGCCCGGGCCGTGGACATGGCCTTCCTCGGCCTCGATCGCGGCTTCCAGCTCCTCGCGGGTGGCGCTGCGGTCGGTGGTCGCGGCCTTGCCGAACAGGAAGTCGACGACCTTGTCCTCATAGAGCGGGGCGCGCAGCTGGGCGGCGGCCATCGGCTCCTGACGGATATATTCGATGAACTTCTGGCGATCGTCCGGGCGATATTGCTGCGCCGCCTGCATGATCAGCTGGTTCATCTCCTGCTGGCTGACCTCGACGCCATTCTTCTGGCCGAGGTCGCTGAGCAGCAGACCGAGGCGCACGCGACGCTCGGCGATGTTGCGATAATCGTCGCGCTCGGCTTCCATTTCCTTGCGCGCCGCATCCGGATCGGCCTCGTGCGTCGCCTCATGCTCCAGCTGCTGCCAGATCTGGTCGAACTCGGCGTCGACCATCGACTGCGGCACCGGGAAATCATGCGCGGCGGCGAGCTGGTCGAGCAGCTGGCGCTTCATGTGGGTGCGGGTGAGGCCGTTCAGCTCCTGCTCGACCTGGCCCTTCAGCAGGCCGCGGAGCTGCTCGAGGCTCTCCAGGCCCATCGACTTGGCGAAATCGTCGTCGGCCTTGGCTTCCTTCGGGGTCTGCACCTCGTTGACGGTGACGTCGAAGGTCGCGGCGCGGCCCTTCAGATAATCGACCGGATAATCGTCCGGGAAAGTGACGTTCAGCACCTTCTCGTCATTCGCCTTGGCGCCGACCAGCTGGTCCTCGAAGCCCGGGATCAGACGGCCCGAGCCGATCTCGACCGCCATGCCCTCGCCGGTGCCGCCTTCGAACGGCTCGCCATCGACCTTGCCGACGAAATCGATCAGCACCGAATCGCCCTGGCGGGCCTTGTGCGACTTGGGGGCGCTCTCGAAGCTCTTCTGGCCTTCGGTCATGCGCGCGACCTGATCGTCGATCATCGCCTCGGTCGGCTCGACCTGGAGGCGCTCCAGCCTCAGCCCGTCAATCTTGGCTTCCGGCACGTCCGGCAGGGTCTCGACCTCGATTTCGACCACCGCGTCGCCGGCCGGCTTGTAGCCTTCGTCCAGGCGAACGCTCGGCTGCATCGCCGGGCGAATATTGTTGTCGTTCAGGAGCTTCTGCACGCTCTCCTGGATCGCCGTCTCAAGCGCCTGCTGCTGCAGCTGCGGGCCGTGCATCTTGCGCACCAGATTCGCCGGGACCTTGCCGGGGCGGAAGCCGGGCATCCGCACCTGCGGCGCGATCGTCTTCAGCTCGGCATCGATGCGGGCGTCGATATCCTTGGCCGGAATGGTCAGGCGGTAGCCGCGCTTGAGGCCTTCGTTCAACGTCTCAACGGTCTGCATGGTAAGGCTCGGACTTTCTAACGATCAGGAAAAAGGCGACAGCGGCCCTGGCTCGGGGCGGAGACTGGTGCGGGCGAAGGGACTCGAACCCCCACATCTTGCGATACTGGAACCTAAATCCAGCGCGTCTACCAGTTCCGCCACGCCCGCTTGGACCGCCAGCAGGCGGCGCTCTATAGCAGGCGTCGGGATCAGGGCAAGGCCGCTCCCCCGTCGATCGGGCGAGACGGTTGGCACAAAGGGCGATTGATCGCCGCGCTCACGCGCATTATGCCCGCAACACACTTCCAGTCGAGCGGGATTCTTCACACACATGCGCATCAAGTTTCTGCTGGCGGTTTCCGCCGCCGCCTTCGCTTTCGCTACGCCTGCCGCCGCGCAATATCATATGGGCCATGGCGGCCATGATCATTCGGAGCATGGCGAGCAGGGCCAGACGCCGCCGCCCGCGCCGCAGCCGACCCCGGCAGCGCCCGCCCAGCTGTCCGCCGATGACCTGGCCTGGAAGACCGAGCTTGGCTTCACCCCCAGCGCCTTCCGCAGCCATGTCGCCTTCCTGTCCGACGATCTGCTCGCCGGCCGCGATCCCGGCACGCCGGGCCATGAAGTCGCCGCCCGCTACGTCGCCTCGCAATTTGCCGGCCTGGGCGTGCTGCCCGGCAATGGCGACAGCTGGTACCAGCAGGTCCGCCTCGCCCGCCATCGCGCCCAGCCGGGCGGGACTCTGCGCATCGGCACCCAGAGCTTCAATTCCGGCGAGGGCTTCGTCTTCACGCCGGGCTACACCGCCCAGCCGGTTGCGGTGGATGCGGGCCTGGTCTTCGTCGGCTACGGTCTCGACGCCCCGACCCAGGGCCATGACAATTATCGCGGCCTCGACGTGCGCGGCAAAGTCGTCGTCATGCTCGCCAGCCTGCCGCAGGGCCTCGCCAGCGACGTGACCGCGCATCTGGGCCAGGCCCGTGCGCAGATGGCGGCCAATCGCGGCGCCATCGGCATCATCATGCTGCGGCCGGAGACGGCAGCGACGCAAGCGCCGACCGCGCGCCTGCAGACCGCCTTCACGACGCGTCCGTCGATGACCTGGCTGAATGCCGAGGGCAATCCGGGCGCGCCGCACCAGCAGGTCCAGTTCACCGCCGCCGCCGATGCGCCGGTGGCGACCGCTTTGTTCGCCGGCGCCCGCCGCAGCTGGGCGCAGGTCTCGGCCGATCTCGCCGCCAACCGCGTGCCCGCCGGTTTCGCCCTGCGCCAGACCATCCGCGCGGAAAAGTCCGCCACTGCGGAGACGTTCGACAGCCCCAATGTGGTCGGCATCATCCCGGGCACCGATCCGTCGGTCGCCAACGAATATATCGTCCTGATGGCGCATCTGGATCACGTCGGCACGATCAACCCGAACGGCCAGGGCCAGCGCCCGCCGGCGGGCGGCAATCCCGACACCATCTATAATGGCGCGATGGACAATGCGACCGGAATCGCCACGCTGATCGAGGTGGCGCGCAAGTTCAACGATCCCGCCAACCGCCCGCGCCGGCCGATCCTGCTGGCGGCCGTCACCGCCGAGGAGAAGGGCCTGCTCGGCGCCAGCTACCTCGCCAACAATCCGGTGGTCGGCAATGGCCGAGTCGTGGGCGTCGTCAATCTCGACATGCCGATCCTGATGTACGACTTCCAGGACGTGATCGCATTCGGCTCCGAACATTCGGACATGGCGCCGATGGTCCGCAGCGCGGCGGCGGCGATGAACGTGACCCTGTCGGACGATCCGCTGCCCGAGGAAGGCCTGTTCACCCGTTCGGACCATTATCCGTTCGTTCAGGCGGGCATCCCGTCGGTCTTCCTGATGACCGGCTTCCGCAATGGCGGCGAGCAGATGTTCCGCGGCTTCCTGGCGGGCAATTATCACGGCGTGGAGGATGAACTGGGCCAGCCGTTCAACTGGCGCGCGGGTGCCCGCTTCGCCGAACTGAACTACCGGATCGCGCGCGAAGTGGCGAACGCTCCGGCGGCGCCGCGCTGGTATCGTGGCAGCTTCTTCGGCGACACGCTGGGGGGCAATCAGCCGCGCGCGCCGCGTCCGGCCGCGGCCCCCGCCGCCAGCGCGAACTAAGCGGCGAGCTGCTGCGCAGCAGCCGGCTGCCTTCCGGTGGCCGGCTGCGCGCTCATCCGCGCGTGAATCTCGCCAAGCGTCGTGAAGCGCCCGCCCAGACGATCGCGGAAATAGGTCAGCACTTCGGCGATCGCGGCGACGAACTCCGCCACCTGCACGTCATTGCCCGTATAGGGCGTGTGGCCGGGGGCGAGGCTGGGGCTGTGATAGACCAGGCTGAAAGTTTGCCGCCCCTGCCGCAACAGGGCGTCGAGCAGGCGGCATTGCTCCGCCGCGCTGATCCCCTCCGGAGTCAGCCGCGAGCGCGCCACCAGGCGGCTGCGCGCCAGCATGCCCGGAATGCGCAACCCGTTCGCCCGCTCACTGTCGAACAGGCGCGAGAAGAGCCGGCCGGCGACCGGCACCGCGCCGAAATAGCCCGTCGTCACCGGCACTTCGAGCAGCCCCGCGTCGCGGTCGAGCCAAACCGGTTCGTCCGGCGCGCGGCGGAAATCGGGGCCGCCGTCGGCGCGCAGGTCGCTGCGCGGCAGCATGCTGCAATCGACCTGATAGCCATGCTGGGCGAGGATCCGGGCGGTGTTGCGGCCGAAACCATAGCGCCCGGCCTTGAACACCTTCGGCTTGCGCCCGAACGCCGCCTCGAGCGCATCGGTCAGCGCGCCGACCTTGGCATGTTCGAGTTCCTCGGGAAGATTGCACTCGTAGCTGTTGAAAGAGCAGACTTCCTCGCGATGCGGTGGCGTCACCCAGGGATGCAGATGGGCGCCGATCTCGGCCCGCCCGTCATCCTGCAGCCGCTTGAGATAAGCGACCGCGACCGGATCGCAGGCGACGGGATAGGTGCAGACATAGGTCGGCACGATACCCATCTCGTCGTAAATGGCCTGCGCCCGCGCCTGCGCCGGGATGGAACGGGTCGCGGTGGCGATCCGGTCGAACGGCTTGGTCCAGTCGAACTCCTCCTCGGTGTCGACCACGACGAGCAATTCGGGCTGGCGGCCACTCAAGAATTGCGTCCGATCCGGCCAGCCTTGGCGATGGCGCGATAGCCGATCGACTTCAGCCGATTGCTGTCCGGGAAGCGCCCCGGCGCACGCGGCCGAATCCCCGCCTTGCGCAGAATGTGGTTCATCCGCCGGGCATATTCCTCGTCATAGCTCCATTCGGAACGCCAGGTGATCGACAGCGAGATCGACACATCCGGGCCGTTCTGGACCCAATGCGGCGCCTTCACCGGCACATAGACCGCCTTGCCGGGCGTCAGCGCGAACGGCCGCCCCTCCGGCGCCAGTTCGTCGCGCCAGGGCAGGTTGCGGTGGCCGCCATTGTGGAAGCGCTCATGCTCGACCCCCGCGACCACGTCCTCGTCGTCGGCGGCAAAGATGGTCATCACCTTGCTGCCCCGGATCTGCAGCAGGATGTTATGCTCCGGATCGAAGTGGAAGGGCGTGACCGAGCCGGGCGAGGAGATGAAGATGAAGCCCTCGCGCTTCAGCATCTCGCCGGTCGAATCCCGCACTGCCGGGGCGACGTCGGCCAGCACGTCGTGCAGCAGGCCGCGATAGGCCTCGTCCTGCTCGATGAACTTCAGCACCATCCACGAGCCGCATTCCTCGATGCTGCGGATGGTATCGGCGACGGACAGGCCGTTGGACGGGGTATCGGCGGGATCGAGCCCGACCGGCACGTCGCCGCGATTATATTCGGCGTCGACGGGGCGGATGCGCCCGGCCAGCGCGGCCAGCGCGTCGAGCTTCAGCAGCGGGTGATCGACCAGGTCGTGGTCCAGCAACGTCGGCTGCTCGGGATAGGCATCCCGCAAGGTCTTCAACGCGGTCTCGGGAAATGCGCTCACGCAGTCTCTCCCTCGGGTTTTTGCGAACGGCGCCCGCGTGCGACGGCGGCGAAATCCTCAAGCTTGCGGGCAGCGAAGTGCGACAGGCGGCGGCGACGGCCAGCCAGCGGCACGGTGACTCGCACGATCGTCCGCCGCTCGGTCCAGAAGCTGTCGATCATCGGATGGTTTTCGGACGCGCAACTGTCCATCCAGGCGACATCGTCGCGCTCGAGGATGGCCAGATTGTCGCGCTGCACCAGCACGCCCGGCGAGAAGCGCGCGAAGCGCTCGTCGAAGGCGGTCTTGAACGAGAAGCTGCCCGGCGGCGTGATGAAATTGACCAGCATCGCGATCGGCCGCGCATCCAGTTCGAGCGCGACGATCTGCAGTCGCCCCGCGGCATCGGCCCCCGCCAGAGCGTCGCGGAAGAAGGCGTCTGTTTCCGCCGTCGCGTTCAAGGCGGAGCCTTCCCGGCCCTTCCAGCCCGACCCTTCGAGCTGCAGGAAGGCGTCGCACCACAGGACCAGATCGTCGCCGGGGGCAAAGCGGCGAGCGCTGAGCTGGCCCTCCTCGCTCAGGCGATTACCGAGCCGTGCCAATTCCTTGCGCTTCTTCTTTCGCACCGCTTGTTCATAATAAGCGTCGGGCGAAAGCTCGCTCTGCAGCAGCGCCCGGGTCTCGCGATAGGCGATGTGCGTCGGCCGCCAGAGCGCCGTCGCGACCGCGCCCAGCGCCGCGTGCAGCGGACCGTTTTCGGTCAGATCGCGCAAATGCAGGAAGCCCGGCGCCCAGCCCTCGCCGTCGAGACCGGTCAGCAAGGCGCGCCAGAAATCATGCTCGCGCCCGGCGGCGACCAGGGGCGCGCCGAAGAAATGATGATGGTGCCGCCAATTCTGCACGAAGCGCACCGGCACGCGGCCATAGCCCTGCTCCACGACGAGCGGCAGGACGCCGATCAGCGTGTCGCTGTCGCGCACCTCCGCCAGCCGGATCGGTGCCTCGGCGAGATGGCGGACGGAGGCGGCGACGAACCAGGGTTCGGCAAAGGCGTTGGGCTCGCTGGCATGATCGGCCAGCGCGAACCATTCGCCCCGCAACGCCTCGATCCGCTCGGCGGCCAGGGGGAAGGACACGCGCAGCCCGGCGGCTTCCACGCGCGACCCGTCGCCCGCAGACTCAACACGAATCGCCGCTGTGGCAGCCTGCATGCGCCCGAAACTCTCTCTACCCCGAGCGCGCTCTACGCTCGGATCGGTAAAGGAAGTGTGGGCTTCAAAATCCTCCCCAGCATTTGCGGGGGAGGGGGACCGCCGAAGGCGGTGGAGGGGCGTGAGCAAAGCGAACGGTCTTTCCGCCCGCGCAAGAGCGCGGGCGGGGCCGCCCCCCCCCCCGGGGGGGGGGGGG